>NZ_JALKVM010000393.1:0-45333 GCF_057440575.1 Johannesbaptistia floridana | reverse complement strand
TAAAGAACATTTTTCCTAAAAAATTAGTACATAAGTTCTGGTGGAAGATATGAGGCAAGAGAGGCACCGAGTTAGGTACAACCTCATGAGTCCGAAAAATCCTCTATAGCCACTTGTGAGCCCCAGGGCTGTTTCATTCATTTTTTTATTTCAAAATGTAACGTTTAAACAGTAGGCTTTTTACTATGTTTTTTAAAAGAAAAATAAATCCGAGATTTATTATTAGTAAAAAATCCCCTCTCCCTGCTCCCTGCCCCCTGCTCCCTGCTCCTCCTCACCATTTTCTTTGTCAAGAACGAAACAGCCCTGATTTGTGATCAGGCAAAATTTCCTAGAAGTAGCGATCGCCTTTGAAATTGAGAACGAGATACACTAAAATACTTGGATGTTAGTAAATTCTATACTAGGTCTACCTTCTAGAGTAGCAAGATTAGTGAAATCGCCCCCATTTAAATAACCTAAGGTACCATCGCCACTGGCATAAACTACCCCTAAATCAAAATCAGAGTCTATATCCTCTATATCTTCTACAACTAAAAATTGTTCTTCATCAAGGGTACCAGTATCTAAACCACGGAAACCTGAACTAGAAAGGGTAATGAAATCAGCAGCAGGATTAAAATCTACAATGGTATCTCCTCCATGGCGAAGACTATCATACTGAAAACGGTCTCTTCCTTCGCCTCCTTCAAGTAAATCATTAGCGAAGTTACCAATTAAGATATCATTACCACCATTACCCAATAGGCGATCATCTTGACGACCCCCGTCGATGGTATCATCTCCACTACCACCACTGAGACGGTTTTTAGAATTAGTTCCGGTGATTCGGTTATCTAATACATTACCAATACCTGCCACAAAGCGATCGTTATCTACAGTTAAGTTTTCTACATTGCGACCTTGGGGACCTAAAGCCCAACTTACAGAAGAGATAATGGTATCAATGCCACCATCTCTATCGGGTTTTTCATTCTCTACCACATCGTTAATAGAATCAACAATATAGGTATCATCTCCATCACTACCCCGCATCGTATCATTACCAGTGCCTCCATCGAGGAAGTCATCTCCAGCACCACCAATCAAAAGGTCATTATCAGCAACACCAAAGAGTGAATCATCATTAAATCCACCATCCAATCGGTCTGCGCCTCCATTACCGAAGATAGTATCGTCTCCACCCAAGCCATTGATAGTGTCATTACCATCACTTCCCAAGAGTCTTTCACTCTGATTAGTACCATTAATTGGTCCAGTAATTTCTACAGCACCAATATCAACGATATTGTTAGATATGCGTATATTTCCTCTTTGGTCTGTAGTTACATTTTCGGGTATGGAGGAGTTAACTCCTCCATCAATTGCCGGACTGTCAGATAGTGGTAAATGGGTTTGAGTTGGACCACCATTGTTTCCCAAGTCTCCTAGTAAGGGATTTTCTACAGCAGTGATATCATTGGTTCCGGTGAATACACGTGCCGCATTACCCAGACCAATTAGGTTACCTCCCGAACTACGGAAGCTGTTAACATCTCCATTGAAGTCTAAATCCGAGTTAACATTACCAGCGATGATGGTATTAGCGATTAGAGATAAACCAGTTCCACCAGCAGCTATACCACTACCCTGAGTGTCTACAGCCTCGTTATTAGTAATAGTACTATTAGTTATATAACTTGTTCCGCCACTAGAATTTATTCCTCCTCCTAAACTAGCAGCAGAGTTACCAGATATAGTTGTGTTGTTGATAGCTGAATTAACACCAGAAGTGTTTAAACCACCACCGTTACCATTAGCAGAGTTTCCTGATATTGTGGAGTTGCTTATTGTTAGGCTGCCTGTGCCAACTGATAAACCACCACCGTTATTAGTAGAATAGTTCTCAGATATAGTGGAGTTGCTAATTGCTAAAGTGCTTCTACTGGCAGATAAACCAGCTCCATCACCATTAGCAGAGTTCTCAGATATAGTAGAATTATTAATTATTACATTGTTATAACTTATACCTAATCCACCCCCAGAGTTTTGAGATATAGTGGAATTGCTAATGGTTAAACTACCCCTTGCAGACAATCCACGGCCAGAGTTCTGAGATATGGTGGAATTGTTAATGCTTAAACTACTGTTTGCACTCAATCCAGGGCCAGAGTTTTGAGATATATTGGAATTTGTAATTATTAAACTACCACCGCTTACATTTAATCCACCACTGCGACGACTAGAAGAGTTTCCAGATATAGTTGAGTTGGTAATAGTTAAACTACTGCTACCTGCATTTATTCCACTACCATTATAACCATAGTTATTTTCTATTATGGAGTTTTCTATAGTTAAGATAGTATTGTTAACTGATAGACCACCACCAGATCTGGTTCCAGTATTGTTTGAAATTACAGAATTCTCAATTCTGCTACTAGTACTACCATTTAATATGACATTACTGTTATTACTATCAGAAACAATACTATCTTCTAGTATCAGATTTTCTACACTGGTAATACCTGTTTCACCATTACTAATTATTAAATTATCAATAGTAACTTCACTTTGGATATCTGCTAAACCATCATCAAGAGTAAAAATAACTATTCTAGTTTCAGTGTCATCAAGAGGGTCACTGATATCTCCATTAATAGTGAGATTTTCAGCATTTTCACCAGTTATAGTGACATCTTCAACAATCTGTAAAGTTTCACCTACACTTAGAGTTATGGTACTATTAGCTAAACTGGGGTCAAACTCAATTCTATCCCTACCTGGTACTGAATTAGCCCTTTCAATCGCTTCTCTGAGAGATACACCACCAACACTAATACCGTCATTCTCATCTTCTGCGGTATTAACCACGATTGTTTCTTGTAAAACTCCTGGATATGATTCAATCGCCTCTGGTGTGAAGATAATCTCTCCCTTGGCATTACCTTTAGTTACTTCTAATTCCCAGTTTCCCCCATATTCCTTATTTCCTGTGAGAGATTCAGAAGCAAGAATAGTGGCACCAGTGATGTTGTGTAATTTTTCAATTAACTCACTTCCGGCATCTCCAGCAGCTACTTTACAACCATATATAAGAATAGTATCTAGTTGCCATTGTTGTAGATAGTTGGCATATTCATTGATATTATTTAAATTAAGTTGAGTATTTCCTATATATAAACATCCTGGACTCCCATGGGAAACCAGATGCAAAGTTTTAACAGATTTATCTAGATTATTAGTTATATATACAATTCCATCTTGATTAGCTGGAATTATATAAGTTGAAACGGTTTGATTAGTGCCATTGATTAAATCAGTATAGTTAGAAATATTTGAATCAATAAAAAGAGTTGATGTGTTATAAAAAAAATACATAGTGCAGTTACTTTAGTTATGTTTTTTCAGACGAAAATCATAATACAATATAAATTGTAACTGGTAAAAATTTTTAACTTTTTTTTAAGATTACACTAGATCCTGTTTTTAAAATATAATTATCTGCTCGCACCCCGAATATATGTCTAATCATCTCTGACACCTAGGTTATTTAATCTTTGTGCGATATATTGTCCTATAGTTGTCATTTTTGCTAGTAAAATTCATGGTTGATATGTGTATCTTAACTCAAGTAACAAAAATTTTGCGGTCACTTAAGTTAGGAAAATAACGCATAATCTCTATGCGAAAAAGTCATTTATCAGGAAATATTGTGGTTAAAGATACAAAAATTAATAAAAATAAATATAACAATGCTAATCGTAAAGATAAAAAATATGAAACTAAGGAAGATTAATAAATGTTAGGACAAATGTGGTCGTTACGCGGCAGGTATAAAATTTTACACTTGACATGGTTTGCGTTCTTTTTATCATTCGTAGTTTGGTTTAACTTAGCGCCTTTAGCAACCCAAGTAAAAGAGGATATGGGTTTAGATTTAGGCCAAATACGTACTATCGCTATTTGTAATGTGGCCTTAACGGTACCAGCACGAATAATTATCGGTATGCTACTAGATAAATATGGTCCTAAAATTACCTACTCTTTACTGTTAATGTATGCAGCTATACCATGTATAGCTTTTGCCTTAGCACAAAACTTTACTCAACTAGTAATTAGTCGTTTAGCTTTGAGTATCGTGGGTGCGGGTTTTGTGATTGGGATTCGGATGGTAGCAGAGTGGTTTCCACCCAAAGAAATAGGCTTAGCAGAAGGTATATATGGAGGTTGGGGAAACTTTGGTTCTGCGGCCGCGGCTTTTACTCTCCCTACGATTGGTGCCTTTTTGGCTTTTGGTGGAGGGGGATTAAACTGGCGGGTATGTATTGCAGGAACAGGAATTATTGCGGCTATATATGGAGCATTTTACTACTTTAACGTAGAAGATCATCCTCCTGGAAAAGTTTATAGAAAGCCCAAAAGTGCCAGGGGATTAGAAGTAACTACCAAGCGCGATTTCTGGTTTTTAATGCTGATGAATGTGCCTTTATCAGGAATTTTGATGGTGTTAGCTTGGCGTCTTCAAAGAATCGGCTTCTATAAGCCTAGTGTAATGTACATTGTTTGGTTAGCATTAATTGGTTTATATTTATTTCAAGCTTATAACTGTTGGACAGTAAATAAAGACTTACTAAGTGGGAGAAAGCATTATCCTCCCCAAGACCGCTACAACTTTTCTCAAGTAGCAATTCTAGAATTAACTTATATAGTGAACTTTGGTTCAGAATTAGCAGTAGTTTCTATGTTGCCTGCCTTTTTTGAAGGCACATTTCCCCTCAGCAAAGAACAAGCAGGGATGATTGCCGCTAGTTATGCTTTTATGAACCTCATGTCACGTCCTGGTGGTGGTCTAATTTCCGATAAATTGGGTAGCCGTAAAAATACTATGGCGGTTTTGACTGCCTGTATGGGTATTGGTTACTTAATGATGAGTACAGTGACTAGTAATTGGTTTCTACCTTTGGCGATTATTTTGACTATGCTTTGTTCTTTCTTTGTACAGGCAGGAGAAGGATCTACCTTCGCCATTGTACCTCTAGTTAAACGCCGTGTAACTGGACAGATAGCAGGAAATGTAGGGGCTTACGGTAATGTGGGCGCTGTAGCTTATTTAACTATTTTCAGTTTACTACCAGAATGGTTAGGGGGTGGAACAGATCCTTCTCCTGCTATAGTTTCTCAGGCTAATTCTCTATTTTTCCAAATTATGGGAATCGCTGCTTTAATAGTTGCCTTTCTCTGCTGGTTTGTCCTGAAAGAACCGAAGGGTTCATTCTCTGAACATCACGAAGGAGAAGAGGAAAATCTAGTTAATGATTTTGGCGTAGAACAGGAAATTCAATCCTAAGACTCTCGATTTGCACATTTTTAAATCCACGACAGAGTAAGAGATGGAGGGAATGTGGGGAGATGGAGAAGTTTAGAGTTCCCCAATTCCTCACCCTCACAAGTATTTCTACAAATTAATTAAATGAAAACACTTATTTATATGAGAAGAGAAAAATATGGCTAACTCAATCAAAACTCTATGTCCCTATTGTGGGGTAGGTTGTGGTTTAGAAGTCTCTCCTGCCTCAAATCGCGGCAAAACTACCGACGAGGCAGGAAACCTCTTGTGGAAAGTAACAGGCGATCGCCTCCACCCCTCTAGTAAGGGAATGGTTTGTGTCAAAGGCGCCACTATTACTGAATCTTTATATGAAAACCGTTTAGAATATCCCTTAGTTAGAGACTCTCTCCAAGAACCTTTTCGCCGTTGCAGTTGGGATGAGGCTTTCCATAAAATAGTTGAACGTATCAAATATTTACAATCAACCAAAGGTCCTGATTCAATTTGTATGTATGGATCAGGACAATTTCAAACAGAAGATTATTATACAGCCCAAAAACTTCTCAAAGGTTGTTTAGGTACTAATAACTTTGATGCTAATTCTCGTCTATGTATGTCTTCGGCGGTGGTAGCTTATGTAAAAAGCTTCGGGTCCGATGGTCCTCCCTGTTGTTATGATGATTTGGAGTTAACGGATTGTGCCTTTTTAATTGGTACTAATACGGCGGAGTGTCACCCGATAGTCTTTAACAGACTACACAAACACTTGAAGAAAAATCACAAAGCTAAATTAATAGTAGTTGACCCACGCAAAACCAAAACCGCGGAGGCAGCAGATTTACATTTAGCAATTAAACCAGGTACTGATATTTATCTCCTCAATGGTATTGCCTACTTATTGTTAAAAGAAAGAAATATTGACTCCTTTTTTATCGATGAGTGTACCAAAGGCTTTAGTGAATACGCCGAGGTCGTTAAACATTATCCCCCAGAAATAGTCGCTGATCAATGCGGCATCACTATTCAGGATTTAGAAAAAGCCGCTAGTCTGTGGGGAAAATCTTCTCGGGTTCTCTCTCTCTGGTCTATGGGGATCAATCAATCCTCCGAAGGAACAGCTAAAGCGAGAACTCTGATTAACTTGCATCTAATGACTGGTAATATCGGCAAACCAGGTACTGGTCCTTTTTCTCTGACGGGTCAACCTAACGCGATGGGAGGAAGAGAAGCGGGAGGCTTAGCTAATCTTTTACCAGGTTATCGCTTAGTAGCTAATTCTCAACATCGTCAGGAAGTAGAAGCATTTTGGGGATTAAAACCAGGTAGCATTTCTCCTGATCCCGGACGCGATGCTTGGCAAATGATCACAGGCTTAGAAACAGGTGATGTAGGATTATTATGGATCGCTGCTACTAATCCGGCTGTGAGTATGCCTGATTTAGAACGGACTAAAGCCGCTTTGTTGAAATCACCCTTTACTGTGTATCAAGATGCTTACTATCCCACAGAAACCGCAGCTTATGCTCATATTCTACTACCTGCGGCCCAGTGGAGTGAGAAAACAGGCACGATGACTAATTCTGAAAGGGTTGTAACTCTGTGTCCTCAATTTCGTATTCGTCCAGGAGAAACTAAAGCTGATTGGGAAATCTTTGCTGAAGTTGGCAAAAGATTGGGATTTCAACGGGAGTTTGATTTTGCAGATTCAGCAGCAGTTTATGATGAATTTGTGCAGATAACGCGCGATCGCCCCTGTGATTTAACGGGAATCTCTCATCAAAAACTACAAAAAATCGGTCCAATTCAATGGCCTCACCCCCAGGATGAGACTGACAATAGTCATAATAAGCGACTCTATACTAACTTCCATTTTCCCACCCTCGATGGCCGTGCTCAATTTGCCGCCTACCATTGCCAAGGTTTAGCAGAACCTATCGATAGGGAATACCCCCTTATACTTACTGTAGGGAGACTTTATGGTCATTGGCACACTCAAACTCGTACAGGAAGAATTGATAAGATTAAGAAGATGCACCCTCAACCAAATTTAGAAATTCATCCTCGTGATGCGGCTAAGTTCCAAATTAATGATGGAGAATTGGTAGAGGTGCGATCGCGTCGCGGCTTGGCCCGTTTTTCTGCTCAAATTACTAAGGCGATTACTCCGGGAACTGTATTCGTTCCTATGCACTGGGGTAATCTTTGGGCTGACAATGCGGAAGCTAACTCTCTCACTCATCCTGCGGCTTGTCCTCTTTCTAAAGAACCGGAGTTAAAAGCTTGTGCAGTACATTTAGTTGCTGTAAGTAACCTGGCAGAGAATTCAAGCAATGCGCGGTCATCTGTTCCTCAGCAAGTAGAAGTAAATATATAAAATACAAATAAAATACCAATGAATCAAAACTTTTTTCAATTCGAGGCAGATTTTGTGGAAAATCTGCGTTGTATCCCTATGCAAGTACGTTTTAAATTAGATACCTGTGGGATTAAATTAAAACTTGCTGATTGGCACAATTTTAACGTTGAAGAACGTGAAAAACTAGTTACTAAATCTTGTTATACACCTAAGGAAATAGCTAACTATAAACAGTTTTTGCAAGAGTTAATTAAAGGAAAAACTGATACTTATCCTCAAGAAATTCCTGTAGATAATAATCCCCCCTGGTTAAATCAAGGAGAAATACCTCATCAGGTTCAAGAAAAGTTAAGGGAATTGAATCTCAATCTTAGTATAAATCAATGGGCTAAACTCTCACCATTACAACGCTTTGCTTTATTGAAGCTAAGTCGTCCTAGTCATGAAAATAAAAACTTTTATCCTGCCTTGGTAGAATTTGGTTTAAGTTAACAAATAAAAAAAATAGCTGTGGTTCTTTGGAACACAACAGCTTTTTATCCATTATTAAGCTTTTGGATATCTGCTTATTAAGTTTATTACGAACTACACCACATTTTACTTAGTTTTGCGCTTAGTAAAACCAAACACACCACCGCCTAGTAGAGCTAGACTGATTATTGTAGATGGTTCAGGAACATCGGGAGAAGTAGGAAAAACTGCCAGATTAGAGTTTACATCGATGTTGATTGACACACTAGTAGCAGTAAGAGAGTCTCCAGGAGTTGCTAGTATTGAAGCTACTGTAGATGGAGGTGATGGGATAGCGACTGATATAGCTATCTCTGCTTCGTTAATGACCACTCCTGTTGATACTACCTCATCATCTGGTCCACGGGTTTGTGTATATTCTTCTATTCTCTGACCACTTTGATCTATCTTGTAAACTAACGCTGTTATAGTTGTGGTTAAAGCAGAACCTCTACCCTGGTCAGTTGGAGTTAATACAAAGTCTTCAACATCATAGGCATCAAAAGCAACACTATTATATCTAACCCCATCAATAATTACAAAAGGATCAGATGCTGGAGCTCCAGGTGGAGCTGGAGGGATAGGATTAATCACCAAAAAGTCTTCTACTACTGGTGGTGGGTAGGGAGTACCATCTATGCTACAAGTGGGACAAGCATCTGCTTGTAAGTCTTTTATAACTAAGTTGAGGTTACCGAGCAAGCTGAAGTCTTCAGCAGCACTTTGAACTACAGCAGTGAAAAAGGAGCCTTGATTTGTAGGATCTGTATCACTGTTTTCTCCAGGTGGTATAAAGTCAAGGTTAAGCTCATAAGGGAGCCCTGCATTAGTATTTTCTACTACTATCCCCGCGGCTGAACCTACACTATTGGGTCGTTGGGGAAATATACTGATAGGTCCATCTATCCCAGGCTGACCATTAGGTGTTCCGCCAAATCCTGGTTGACTAGTAGCTTCAACGGAAATATCTGCCATAGGATCACAAGGATTATTTGGCAGAGGAAAAGGACCACCAAAAGGTAAGTTAACCGGTCTGTTAGCACAGTCTAGGAGAATCTGGTCACTTAGGTTTTGAGCGTTAGCCATATCGGGAAGAGCTACTAAGCCAGTACCAGCTATAACTCCCAAAAGTAGGTTTGTTACTAAATAACTTTTGTTTTCTTTCATTTTCATCTATTTACAAATTGAGAAAGCTTTGTCTCAGTATAGCAAGTTAGTGTAAGTAATTTTAGTTACAAAATCGTTACTAACTTATGTTTAACGATTAAGATAACAAAAAAAACTATTTTTGTCTATTTGCATCAATTATATACTTAATATCAACTCAAATAGTCAACTTTACCAAATCTTTAAATAAAACCTTGAAAAATGGGGAAAAAGTGGTGTTCTTTACTTTTTCCTCCATTTCCTAAGCATTGGCAGATAGGACCGATTACTACATCATGCCCATGCCGCCCATGCCGCCCATGCCGCCCATGCCGCCCATGCCGCCCATGGCGTCCATATTAGGCATAGCTGCTGATTGTGGTTCTGGTTTTTCTACTACTAAAGCTTCTGTGGTGAGTACCATTGCGGCAATTGATCCGGCATTTTGTAATGCTGAGCGAACTACTTTAGCGGGATCAATAATACCAGCTTTAATCATATCTTCTAATTCACCGGTTATGGCATTGTAACCCACATTAAATTCTGTGGAGCGTACTTTTTCTACAATTACTGAGCCTTCTACACCGGAATTGGTGGCTAGTTGATACAAGGGAGATTCTAAGGCACCCATAACAATATCAGCCGCAACTTGTTCTTCGGGATCGCTCAAAGTTTTCTTGAATTCAGCTACTTTAGTAGCTAAATGAATCAATGTAGTACCGCCCCCGGGAACTATACCTTCTTCTACCGCGGCTTTAGTGGCATTGAGAGCATCTTCAATACGTAATTTGCGGTCTTTTAACTCTGTTTCTGTGGCGGCACCTACTTTGATAACCGCAACTCCACCAGCTAACTTAGCAATTCTTTCTTGTATTTTTTCTAAATCGTATTCAGAATCTGTATCTTCTTGCTGTTTACGGAGTTGAGCAATACGTTTTTGTACTTCTTTGCTATTGTCTCCACTAGCAACAATGGTGGTGCTTTCTTTGTCGATACTAATTTTGCGGGCTTTACCCAACATATCTAGGCTGACGCTTTCTAGGCTAAAACCAATTTCTTCAGAAATTAAACGTCCATCAGTGAGAATAGCAATATCTTGGAGCATTTGTTTCCGGCGATCGCCAAATCCTGGAGCTTTAATTGCTGCCACATTTAGTACACCTCTACTCTTATTCACTACTAGAGTAGCTAAAGCTTCTCCTTCGACATCTTCAGAGATAATTAGTAGAGGACTTCCTTGACGAGCTACTTGTTCTAAGATTCCCACTAATTCTTGAATATTGCTAATTTTCTTATCAGTGATTAAAATGAAAGCATCTTCATACTCGATGGTTTGTCTTTCAATATCAGTGATGAAATAGGGTGATATATAACCCCGGTCTATTTGCATCCCTTCTACTACTTCGAGTTCAGTACTTAATGATTTAGATTCTTCTACAGTAATTACTCCATCATTAGTTACTTTTTCCATCGCTTCTGCGATCATTTTTCCGATTTCTGTGTCATTCCCCGCAGAAACTGTCGCTACTTGGGTAATCGCATCTCCTGCTACTGGTTGAGCTACCCTGCCTATTTCTGCTACCAAATAGTTTATAGTTTTCTCAATCCCTCTTCTAATTGCCACTGGATTAGTTCCTGCGGTAATATTTTTTAACCCTTCACGGATTAAGGCTTGAGCGATTACTGTAGCAGTTGTTGTACCATCACCAGCTACATCCTTGGTTTTAGAGGCTACTTCCTGGATTAGTCGTGCCCCAGTATTCTGCAAAGGATCTTCTAACTCAATTTCTTTCGCTACGGTGATCCCATCATTAACAATTTGAGGAGCACCGAATTTTTTCTCTAATAAAACATTACGTCCTTTTGGTCCAAGGGTAATGCGTACAGCATTTGCTAGGGCATTAATCCCTGCTTCTAATGCTTTACGGGAATCTTCTTTAAAAGAAATAATTTTAGCCATACTTTGTGTTTTACTAAAATAAACTCATTCATGGTTAATTTTAGCACTCTTAGGGCTAGAGTGCTAATCTTTTTCCAAGAATAATTAAGCCATAACCATACCACCATCAACATTAAAAACTTGACCAGTAATATAGGCAGAGGCGGGATCTACCGCTAGAAAACGCACCATTCCGGCTACTTCTTCGGGTTGACCAAAACGCCCTAGAGGGATAAATTTAGTAATCTCCTCCGCCTCTGGTAAGTCTTTAGTCATATCAGTTGCAATAAAACCTGGGGCAACAGCATTAACAGTAACGCCACGAGTAGCTAATTCTTTGGCCACAGTTTTAGTAAAACCAATTACCCCAGCTTTAGCAGCACTGTAATTAGCTTGACCAGGATTACCCATTTGTCCAGCTACAGAGGCAATATTGATAATTCTACCACTGCGCTGTTTTAACATAATTTTACTTACGGCACGAGTACATAAGAAAACCCCAGTAAGATTCAGGTCAATAACTGCCTGCCAATCTTCTGGCTTCATACGTAATAAGAGAGTATCCCGGGTAATTCCGGCATTATTAACTAAAATATCGATACTTCCCCATTTTTTCTGGGTAGTTTTGATTAAATCATCAACTTGAGCGGCATCAGAAACATCAGCTTGGAGGGCGATCGCTTCTCCACCGCTTTGAGTAATTTGCTCAACTATTGCCAAAGCAGGAGTTTCTGAGCGAGAATAATTAACTACTACCTTAATTCCACAACTAGCTAAGGCTACAGCAACAGCACTACCAATTCCGCGAGAGGCACCAGTGACAATAGCCACTTGATTGCTTAAATTTTGTGAATTTTCTAACGTCTGAGTCATAAAAAATCAGCTAAGATAAAACTTGAACGACAAAAACAATCATAAAACATGACAGTCAAAAAGAACTTTTCTAGCTTTGAGGAATTATTAACTAGTTCTGACTTACCGATACTAGTAGATTTTTACGCTACTTGGTGTGGTCCTTGTAAAATGATGGCGCCAATTTTAGAACAAGTAAATCAAGTATTGAGCGATCGCTTACGAATTGTTAAGATAGACACAGACAAATATCCTCAAATAGCTTCACGCCATCAAGTACACGCCCTGCCCACTTTAGTACTATTTAAAAATGGACAACCTATCGATAGAATTGAAGGAGTGATGCAACCCCAAGAACTAATCAACAAATTGCAAAGCTTACTATAAACTAAAACAAAATCTAGCTAATTTCTTTATTTTATGAATCATCAAACTAAAATAGCTAATATTAAAGACCCCTCAACAAAACTAGAACTCTCCTCAATCAATCAAGAACTAGCTATGGCTGATGCTAGGGAAATTGTTGCTTGGTCTTTTAGCACTTTTAACAAAGGACTGGTGATGAGTACAAGCTTTGGTATTCAGTCAGCAGTAATGTTGCATTTAGTCACTCAAATCATTCCAGATATTCCCATTATTTGGGTAGATACAGGTTATTTACCCGCAGAAACCTATCAATTTGCTGAAGAATTAACCAACAGACTCCAGTTAAATCTCCATGTTTATCAATCTCATCTAAGTCCAGCACGTATGGAAGCTCTCTATGGGAAACTATGGGAAAAAGAAGATTTAGCCTCTCTAAATCTCTATGATAAAATTCGTAAAGTAGAACCGATGCAGCGAGCTTTAAAAGAATTAGGTGCCACAGCATGGTTAGCAGGTTTACGAAGACAACAAACTGAACATCGCCAAAATCTTAATTTTGTAGCTATACAAGGTATACACTATAAAATCCATCCAATTATCAATTGGAGTTCAAAAGATATTTATCACTACTTAACAGAACATGAACTGCCCTATCACCCCTACTTTGATTTAGGATATGTTTCTGTGGGCGATTGGCACTCAAGTCGCCCAATGGTAGCAAATGATGAAAATGAACGTGATACCCGTTTCCATGGTCTTAAACAAGAATGTGGTCTACACTTACCTTTAACTCCTGAACAAGCCCAAAGCCTTGATTCAAGTACACTGTGAACTATTCAAAGTTGACTAGATTTTGGCTTGAGCCTTTGATGACAAAATCCAAGAGGCAATTATTCAACATGATATTCTCTAATCTTCTGCTGACTTCTTTGATTAATTGCTTGAGTTGAAATTTCTTCTCAGGATCAGAGGCGATCGCCTCCTCACGTTGATAGGCGGCTAACTTCTCTGTCCATAATTCTAAGGCTTCTGCATTCCGCGAGAGAAAACCTGCTCAAAATTGCCAGCCTTTACCAGTTAATGGTTTGGGGTCACAAATAACCCCCATCACTTGTCTTAGAAGCTTGATTTTGTGGAGATGAGTAGTAATTATTCTCCGTTTTATCTCCTCTAATCATCTGTATCTACTTAAAATATAATAAATATATAATAAGTTGATAGCTGCTCAAGGGACTGTTAAGTCAAGCCCGAAAACGACTTGATGAAGGTATTTTAAAATAAATAGATGAACAATGAGAAATTAATTTTTAGCTTAAGAAAAAAAAAGAGCCTCCGGGAGTCTTTCCATGTTTCGACCCCAGAAGCTCTTCTTTACTCCTTACACACCTCACACTCTTATAGTTATAACAAAGATTTTCACAAATAGTGTGGCATTAGGTACCAGTTTAATAATTGTCATAAGCATAGGAGAGATGAAAAAGGTGATCTAAAGAACTATACTAAAACTAAACTCTAACAATCAATTTTTTGATGTCTTCAGCACCAAAACCCCCTTTTTTGCGCTTACTCCGTTATTCTCAAAGATATAATGCTCTAATCTATCGCGCTGTTATTTGTTCTATTGTTAACAAAATATTTGATCTCGCACCTCCTGCTTTAATTGGCATAGCAGTAGATATAGTCGTTAAACAAGAAAATTCTCTGTTAGCGCAAATAGGAATTAGTGATATAACTAATCAACTTCTAGCAGTGTGCTTACTTTCTGTAGGGGTTTGGGGTTTAGAATCTCTGTTTGAATATGCCTACGAAAGATTATGGCGAACTATAGCTCAAAAAGTTCAGAATGATTTGCGGATTGATGCCTATAGTCATCTGCAAAAGTTAGATTTAGAATATTTTGAAAAACGAAATACCGGGTCTCTACTAGCTATTCTCAATGATGATATTAATCAGTTAGAAAGATTTTTAGATGTTGGTGCCAATGAAATTTTACAAGTAGCGACAACTTCAGTAATTATATCAATTGCTTTTTTTGTGGCCACTCCCACTATAGCTTGGATGGCAATGTTACCAATTCCCGTAATACTATGGGGTTCTATCGCCTTTCAAAAGTTACTCGCCCCTCGCTATGCAGATGTAAGGGAAAAAGTAGGTTCTCTCAGTAGTCGTTTAAATAATAATTTGAGTGGAATGACTACAATTAAGAGTTTTACTACAGAAGCTTTTGAAATTGAAAGATTAAAAAAAGAAAGTGAAGCTTATAGTAAGAGTAATCAAAAAGCGATCGCCCTGAGTGCAGCTTTTGTCCCCTTAATTCGTATTGTTATCTTACTGGGATTTATCGCTATTCTCTTCTACGGTGGTAAACAGGTAATTGAGGGGACAATAGCCGTGGGTACCTATAGCGTGTTAGTATTCTTAACACAAAGACTATTGTGGCCCTTAACTCGTTTAGGACAAACTCTAGATTTGTACCAACGAGCAATGGCTTCTACTAATCGAGTCATGAATCTACTCGATACCCCGATAACTATTCATCCCGGCAACGAAACTCTTGACAAAGTTCGCGGCGAAATCCAAATTAGTAATGTAACTTTTGCCTATCAACCAGGTTTTCCTATCTTAAAAAATCTTGATCTAGAAATACCCCAGGGAAAAACCATCGCTATTGTCGGTTCAACTGGCTCAGGAAAAAGTACTATAACTAAACTACTACTACGATTCTATGAGATCCAAGAGGGAAAAATCACTCTAGACGGAATTCCCATACAAAATATACATCTATACGATTTGCGCCAGGCAATTGGTTTAGTTAGTCAAGATGTTTATCTATTTCACGGTACAGTTAGAGAAAATATTGCCTACGGTACACCATTAGCTTCTACAGAGGCAATTATTGAAGCGGCAACTATAGCTGAAGCCCATGATTTTATTCTTGAATTACCACATAGTTATGAAACTATTGTTGGTGAGAGAGGGCAAAAACTATCGGGTGGACAAAGACAGCGATTGGCGATCGCCCGCGCTATTTTAAAAAATCCCCCCATTCTCATTCTTGATGAAGCTACTTCTGCTGTAGATAATGAGACTGAAGCAGCCATAGCCAAATCTTTAGCTAAAATCACTCAAAATCGCACTACTATTGCCATTGCTCATCGCCTCTCTACTATTCGTCACGCTGACTGTATTTATGTTTTAGAAAAGGGTAAAATTATAGAACAGGGAAAGCATGAAGATTTATTAGAAATAGAGGGAGTTTATGCTAATCTCTGGCGAGTGCAAACTGGTTTAACTTTTTCTACCCAGTATTAACAACTCAATTTTTGGCGAAATATCAATAAAAAGAAAGCTTGTTATCAATATTTTAGGCATTTATTATGGTTGGTAAAAATATAGAAGATAAGAAAATAGCCGGTAAATATCTTTTACAACTTTTAGGCGAAGAACAAGAAGAAATAGGAAAATCTGCTCTTTTCTCTCAACTATTTCTCATAAATAAAGAAGAACTTTTAGAAATTTATTCTAAATTAACAAACAATAGTGAAAAAATAAATATCAAGAAATTTAAAAAAAACGATATAGTTCAAAAAATTATAGAGGAAGTAGATAAAGGGTGTTTGAGAAAACTCTTTAAAGAATCACAAGCATTAAGAAAAATATTTGCGTTACATCCTATTGAGTTGCAAGAAATTTTAAACTGTACGAAAACAGAAAGACTCCGATGGACAAAAGAAGGAAAGCTATCAGTTTTAGGATATGAATCTTTTAAATATGGTGATTACCCTGTTTTTGACTGGTTAGAAACTATTAGATTAAGCCAAAGCGAAAAACTAGAAAATTGGCGTAGGGAATACGAAGAACAAAAAGCGATTAATCGCTCCCGAGCAGCTCAAAAAGCAGCAAAAAACAAACGAGAAAAATCTACCACAGTTTCTCGTTTTCAGGTTAAAGAAAGAAAAAATTTATGGCAATTACAACAAGAGAATTTGGCTGATTTTTTTGAGCTTGCTTATTGGGGATTTGCCGCTCGTCGCCAAGCTATTGTTTTTAGAGAGAAAGCTGAAAGAGCAATTTCAAAAACAGAAGAATATAAAAAAATTCAAAAAGATTTAAATGATTTATTTCAGCAAACTTTAAAAATTTTACTAGCAGCACCCCAGATAGAAATATTTTTTGCTACCAGTAAAAATATTCCTTTAATAACTTGGTCAAAAGAAACTTGGAAACCAACAGATAAATATCCCCAAAATTTGCCAGGCTATTTTGTGGTAAAAATTGAAAATACTAGTCAGTCAGATTTATTCTATTTTGTGGTTTCTCCTAACCAAGCTAAAGAAATATTTCCGCCTCGTCATTGTTTGAAGTTTCAAAAACTTTCAAAAATCTTTGTAAAAGAAGGAGAATTTTATTATTTAGAAGGTGAACCTTTTACTTATAAACTTCCCACGCCTAAAGCAATATGCACGACAATTCCCAAACTTATAGAAAAATTTGATACTGTAGAAATTGAAAAACAATCTGTAAAAAATTTTCAAGAGGCTCTTTCTGAAGCTGAAGAGCAACAGAGGGATATTGAGATTCAATTAAAAGAAAATATATTAACAATTACTAGAAATTTTGAAGAGGATTTGGAAAAAGCGAGAACTCGTTGGCACTCTTTAGGAAAAGAAATTGCTAATTATTTTGAGCTGGCTTATTGGACAAAATTAATAAATCAAGCTGCTAAAACTTTTCAAGAAAGAGGGAATCAACAAAAATCCCAGGAATTTTACCGATTGAAAAACCAAGGAATCGCCATTCTCAATACCTATCCTTTGGTGAAACTGACATTTTACAGACCATACAATGCAGATCGTGTTCATTATAATCACTCTTATTGGGGGGATTGGGAAGATTTTCTAGATGAAGATGAATTTGAGAGAGTAGTTCAAAGAGACAAAGATTATTATAGTTTATTTTCTACTGTTATTTGTCATCCAAAAATTCCCGATATTTTTCAATTTCATACCCCTTTTACCTTAGGGCAAAATATTTTTCCCCCTGCTGATGTTTTACAAGCTGAGGATCACAGTCAACAGGAATCAAGGGGTAAATTTCGTTTTGGTCGCCCTCTTTCTGAGGAAGAAATGATCGCGATAGGGTGCGATCAAATTCAACAATCTTTTGCTTGTGCTGTCCAATTATTTGATTTAAAAAAAATTAACGAAATAAGAACAGAAAAAATTAAGACAATTATATTAGAATATGAAGCCAAGAAAAAACGATTACAAGAATTAAAATCATTAAAAGTAATTCTCGATACTGGTAATGTTGAAGAAGTTACTTTTGTAAAAAATATTTTAAACGAACAAATTTCTCAAGGAAAGACAATTAATCAAGCTAGAAAATTTCTGCTTAATAAACTTTGTGAAATTGCTACTATCGCTCCTCACCAAACACAAGTTAAATTTTATCCAGAATTTCATCCTAAGTTTATCAAAAAATCTCTGGAAAATATTTGGAATAGAAAGCGTATAAACAATATATTAAGTGACCCGAGCCTGTAGGTTGGGCCCTTCTCAGATCTTGCATCTTTACATAATGTTACTGGTGGATGAGTTTTGAAGTAATGAGTAATGAGTAATGAGTTAAAGAATTAATGCGATCGCGCTTAAAAATTGGTTGACCTTTGCTACTTTTCTTAGACTAAAGAGAAATGAACTTTTTCTGAGGTTAATTTAGTAGTAGGGTGTGTTAGGGCGAAGCCCGTAACGCACCAAACATGAGTAATGAGTAATGAGTTTTGAAGTAATGAGTAATGAGTAATGAGTTAAAGAATTAATGCGATCGCGCTTAAAAATTGGTTGACCTTTGCTACTTTTCTTAGACTAAAGAGAAATGAACTTTTTCTGAGGTTAATTTAGTAGTAGGGTGTGAAGCGTGCGAAGCCCGTAACGCACCTAGATGAGTAATGAGTAATAAGTAATGAGTAATGAGTAAGAAGCCAGTAACCTGTAGGTTGGGTTGAGGCACGAAACCCAACATTATATTAGTAGTTGTAGTGGTTGAGTTTTGAAGTTTTGAAGAGAGTAGGGTGTGAAGCCTGCGAAGCCCGTAACGCACCAAATTATGTCAGGATTTCCTGATAATATCAAGTCCGTTTAATTCATGACAATACATTGTTGACCTGTCTTCGTTCCTCCCGGAGTCTCCTTTTCACCGAAATGTTAAAAACCTCCCCAAAGTCAGATCCCCCCTTCCCCCCTTATCAAGGCTATGCTTGATAAGGAACTCACCAAACCCTTGTATAGCAGGGAGCACCGGAGCAGGGAGCAGGGAGAGGGGTTTTAAGTAAAATTACTTAAGTTGTGGATAAAATGTATATTACTATACATTATTTTCTTAAACAAAATCTGAAAAAGCACATAATCACAAGTTGGTGTTTTTGTAAAGTATACTAAATAATTGCATAACGTCTATATATAGAGGCAACGAACATATATAACCCATAACAAATTAAACCCAAACCGATTAATTGTAACCATAGCCAACCGAGGGGTTTAGTCGCTAAGATCCGCAAAGCATTTTGTAAGCCACCAGCTAAATCTGAATTGCGTAAAATAGCAGCTTGAATAATAAAAAAACCAGTTAAAACAAAAGCAATACCTCTAGCCGCTATACCGATTTTCCCGGCGGCGATCGCCCATTTTTCTAAGCGATGGTCAATATCTCTAGATTCAAACTCACTAATATAAGAACTAGTATAAGCTCCATAAATATAACCAATACCGATAGTAATAACTACGATTCCACCCAGCAAAGTCAGCCATGATCCTATAGGTTGTTCAAATAATTGAGTAACCAAATCTTCAATACTGTCATCATATTCTCCTAGTTTAAAGACAATATTCATTGCCGAATAGGCAATACCTGCATAACTGAGGGCACTCATGATATAACCAAGACGTTGAAAAATGCTTTTTAGCTTCTTGAAACCAGAATCATCTGTAGGGGTTAAGATTGCCTGAACTAATCTTCTGAATACGTATCCTGTGAGGGTAACTGCTAATAAAAAAACTAATACATTTCCTAAAGGCTGCTCTTCTAGAAACATGAGTGTAAGATAAGAGCCCGAGGCTTGACGATGAGGAACAATCGCGGCTTGAATAGCTAAGATACCCATAAATAGGTATAAAGTGCCCTTTGATGCGTATCCAATGAGAATATATCTTCTCACCCAAGGATTAGCGATCGCTCTATTTAACCATTGCTTCATTTTATTTTATTAATTAAAATATCAATATATGTATGATATAATGATTGTTTGTCTGTAAAAGAAAATTAAAGTAAAAAAAGATGGCAAGTAAAAAAGGTGCAAGATTAATCATAACTCTAGAATGCACTGAGTGTCGGAGTAACAATAATAAGCGATCGCCAGGTGTGTCTCGTTATACTACTATGAAAAATCGACGGAACACAACCGGAAGATTAGAACTGAAAAAATTTTGTACTCACTGCAACAAACATACAGTACACAAAGAAATTAAATAAAAGAACCTTTAGTTAAACTGAAAACAAGAAACAAATATGGCATACTTTCGTAAACGTCTATCCCCAATCAAACCGAGTGACCCAATAGACTACAAAGACACTGATTTGCTACGGAAATTTATTACTGAAAGAGGTAAAATATTACCGAGAAGAATCACAGGTCTAACAGCAAAACAACAAAGAGACCTCACTAGAGCGATAAAAAGAGCAAGACTATTAGCATTACTACCATTTATTAATGCAGAAGGCTAAAAAAACTCCCGCCCGCTAGTAAAAAGCGGGAGTTACCCGGTGATTTTTTCCTGTGTTTACTACTAAGAGACTCCTTTGATAAAATAAATAAAGAAGTAAACTAAGCAAAAAAAAGGCAAAACTGGTGGAAAAGGGAACTCTAATAGAATTTAGACTGCAAGGACAACGTTGTTTAGCAGTAGCAGATCGCCCAGAAGGAAAAAAAGACTGGATAGTAATCGACCAAAATGGGCACGGACACAAACTACGTCCCCAAAGAATTGAATATACAATCACAGAAGGCCCCTACAAACCAGAGGAAATTAGCGAATTTTTAAAAACAGTAGAACCATATTTAGACGCTTCTAATTTAGAATTAGCCTGGGAATTACTAGTAGAAGAAGGGAAAAGCATAACCCCAAAAGAAATGGCTTCACTACTATTTTCAGAAGAATCACCCTATCTATGCTACGCAGCCCATAGCCTACTATCGGAAGATAAAATTTATTTTAAGAAAAAAGGCGATGTATACGAACCTCGTCCAGTTAGTCAAGTAGAAGAAATAAAACATCAACTAGAAGTAGAAAAGCAGAGAGAA
Organism: Johannesbaptistia floridana; assembly: GCF_057440575.1. Lineage (NCBI taxonomy): Bacteria > Bacillati > Cyanobacteriota > Cyanophyceae > Chroococcales > Cyanothrichaceae > Johannesbaptistia > Johannesbaptistia floridana. The sequence continues at coordinate 24,497 of NZ_JALKVM010000393.1, read as the reverse complement.
GAAGCAAAAACAACCTTTATTAACCAAATAAATGCAGCATTACAAGGAAAAACAGTAGAGTGGACACAAAGCGATCGCACTCGTCTAGAAACCTTAGAAAAATATGCACTCTATCCAGACTTACCCTCACGCCATGCCCAAGAAATTCTCACGGAACTCTCACAACCGACAAATTCAGAAAATGCTGTTAAGCTATTAGTAGAACTCGGTTGGTGGAGTAAACACGAAAATTTATTTTTGCGCCGTAGTTCTTGTCCTACTAGTTTTCCAAAAAGGGTTTTAGAAGTGGCGCAATTATATATGGATTCTCCTCCCCCCGATCCAGACCAAAATCGCTTAGACTTGACCCATCTGAAAGTGTACACAATAGATGATGAAAGTACTAAAGAAATAGATGATGGACTGAGTGTAGAATACATAGACAAGGAAAAATATGGTGGAGAAAAATATCGTCTCTGGATTCATATAGCAGATCCTACACGCCTAATTTCTCCAGGAGATGAATTAGATTTAGAAGCACGCCGCCGCAGCACAACAATCTATCTCCCCACCGGGATGATTCCTATGTTTCCCACAGAGTTGGCTACGGGACCTATGAGTTTGATTCAAGGAAGAATATGTCCTGCCCTGAGTTTTGGAGTAATTCTAGATGAAAATGGTGCCGTTGTAGACTATTCTATCCACGCAAGCTTGATTAAGCCCACCTATCGCCTTACTTACGAGGATGTAGAAGAAATGTTGGGTCTCAATATTCAAGCAGAACCAGAAATCATGATTCTCAACCAAGAGGCAAAAAAACGACAAAAATGGCGCACAAGTCAAGGTTCAATTAGTATTCAGATGCCAGAATCTTCTATTAAAGTAACGGCAGATGAAGAAGTGACTATAGATTTACTGGATAACTCTGACTCTCGTCAGCTAGTAGCAGAGATGATGATTCTCGCAGGAGAAGTAGGAGGACGTTACTGCAAAGAACATAACCTACCTGTACCTTTTCGGAGTCAACCTCAACCAGATCTTCCTCCTGAAGAAGAATTAATTGTGCTACCCGCAGGACCAGTAAGGTATTCAGCTTTACGCCGTTGTATGCCTCGAAGCGAAATGGGACTTAATCCAGCACGTCATTCAAGTTTAGGATTAGATACTTATATTCAAGTAACTTCCCCAATTCGCCGTTATACGGATTTATTAGCTCATTTCCAGCTAAAAGCATCTTTGAGAGGAGATGAACTTCCCTTTAGTGTAGAAAAAATGCAAGAAATTCTCTACACAGTGATAGACTCTATTAAGGAAGCGAATAGTGTAGAAAGACAGACTAACCGCTACTGGTGTTTAGAATATTTACGTCGTCAATCAGAGACTATTTGGCAAGTATTGGTGTTGCGATGGTTAAGAGAAGATGAAAATCTTGCCTTAGTTATGTTGGAAGATATTGGGGTTGAATTACCTCACCGATTTGAACGCAGTGTCAAATTAGGCGATCGCCTCAGCTTACAAGTTAGTAGAGTTGACCCCCAACATGATGAAATTCGTTTTAGAGAGATGAGTCAAGCAACAGTTTCCCGATGAATTGGCCTAACAATTTTGCGAGACGGAGTTTTTTTTACTTCTTATTCACTATTCTTACTTATTTACTGTTACCTAAATCTCAACGTCTCCCTCAATCTTCTCCCCTGACTATCTCCTATCCAGTGCCTGAAAAATTTAACTTTGATGAGAATAAGATTTATCATCAATTTCAGCAATTGGCTGCTTCTGGAGTTCAAGATAAACCAGTACTTTTGCATCAAGGTCAGGTAAATTCTCCTCTGAGTTTAGCCCTTGCTGATTATCCTCGTCTGTTAACTGAAAAACCAGATAATTTGAATTTAATCTCTAAAATTAAGGCGGATTCTAGTTTTCATCCCTATCCATCTCAAGGCAAGTTACCTAAAATCGAAGCTTCAGGCTTAGATTTTCTTCATCCAGATATTACTGAAGCTTGTGTTTGTTTTGGGAGTTTTAGAGAGGGAAAATTGGTTACTAAATGGTTGGGGAGAAACGCACTACGTAATCAAGAGTTTTGGAGTGCCACTAAATTTATTCCTTTAGTCTATTTAGGTTCTCAAATTAATTTAAAATACCCTGATCTAAATATTACTAACTGTTATCTTAAAGTAAAAAATAGGGAAGTCTCTTTGTTAGAATTAGCAGAAGATTTAATAACTTATCAAGGAAAAATCGCTACTTCTAATTCTATAGGCGCTACCTTAAAAAGATTTGTCCCCCAAATAACTTTAGAAAAATGGTTGAAATCAATCACAGGAAATCATGATTTAGTTTTTCGAGGCCGGTATGGAGATAAGCCATTTATAGAACAACCAGAATTATATAACCCAAAGACTAAAAAAGTCATCCTCTCTCCTGATACTCAACCACCTAATTGGGCTTGTAACGATATTTCTGCCTATGATTTAACTAGATTGATTTCTTTATTGGGTTGGCACAATTATTTAGATAAGGATTCACAAATACCGGGAATTAATCGTGATAGTGTCGCTAGTTTGGTAAAAATTATGGGCAAAGATATTGCCCGTTTAACGGATTTAGCTATTCAAGCCTTAGGAATGGAAAATCAGTTAGATTCTGTAGTGATTATTTCTAAAGAAGGAGATGGGGTTACAGAAATACGCGATCGCACCGAGGCTGTTTATGTGGCCTTAGTACAGTTTAAAACTAAAGCTGAACCCCCTGAGTTGCTTACTCTCGCTATGACTCTAAGGGGTGCGATCGCTTTTAACCCTCGAAATTTAGATCAAGAGACAGTCACTTTAGATGCTCGTATGGCCACAGAAGTTACTAAAATAATTAAACAAGTTCTAACTGAATATTGAATAACTATCTGTGACTATATTTTTAGAATTCATTGTTTATTGATTATTTCTTCGATATAGTTCACAATCTCAGACACAGAAATTGTGAATACACCAGCCTCGCCAGCATTAAATGCCTCCTTCCACATATTATATCCTTCAATATAGTTAATATTTGGTGCTCTGTTTTCTACAAGCTGAGTAACGCTGTTGTTGAGGGTTTCTTCTGAAACTGGAAAGTGTGGCAATTCACTGATTATAGCATCCCCCATATTACTATTTGTAATTTCTACTCCTTCGACACTAATGTGGAATATCTTGCCCAATTCCTTGTATGTTTCAATTTTATTGATTAGCACTTTGGAGTTTTCTTCGCCAGGACGTGTTTTGTAAGACCATACCTGACCTTCGGAATAATCGAATAAGTTGGGCATAATAAAAACCTCTAGAAGGGTAGCAAAAAAGATTTACTTGTAGCTTTGTTTTATATTATACATATTTTTATCATACTATAACAGCTTAAGATGCAAAATTTAAGTTGATCGTCTTTCAGATAAACTAGATTTAGCTACTCAAATTAAGGAGATTTGATGCAAGTTACCAGTGATTCAAAATTTTTAACTGTTCTAGCAGGTTTTCGTGCTCTCTCAGAACCAATCCGACTTCAGATTGTTGAACTGCTAAAAACTCAAGAGTTATGCGTTTGTGAATTATGTGAAAAATTAGATGTCAAACAATCTAAGTTATCTTTTCATCTTAAAACTCTTAAACAAGCAGGGTTATTAACTTCTTACCAAAAGGGGCGATGGACTTACTATAGTCTAAATATGTCTCAAATTGTCGCTTTAGAGCAATATTTATCAGAATATCGACGTTTTAGTCCTGTTTTGCCCACTCGTTTTTGTGATGACTAAATTTGCTGACGGCGTGACAACTCAGACCCTCGCATCTTTACCCAAAGTTAGTGGTGGATGAATCTTGAAGTAATGAGTAATGAGTAATGAGTAATGAGTAATGAGTAATGAGTAAGAGAATTAATGCGATCGCGCTTAAAAATTGGTTGACCGCGTATGGGCGGTCATCTATCGCCCCGGATTTTAAATCCGAGGCGATAGATGACCTTTGCTACTTTTCTTAGGCGAAAGAGAAATGAACTTTTTCTGAGGTTAATTTAGTACATAAGTTCTGGTGAAAGATCTGAGTTTACCCAAAGTTAGTGGAGGTCACCTGAATTCTCCATTCGTTAATACATCAGCCTAAAGTATTATGAAAAGATGCAAGTTAAGAGTCAAAACGTACCCTCAATTGGCGCGGAAAATTTACTTGCTTTTATCAATCAAAGTTGATATCATTTAAATTAAATCCAAAAGTGTTAAAAATATTCTGCAACTAGGAAAGTCTTTTAAAGTTAAGGAATTTTTCCTGATTGCAGGGAGCTTACTTTTAGTGCTTATAGTAGAGCCAAGCAAAATAACATCAACTTGAATTGATATGAATAACCTGGTTTCTTGTATACCACTAAAAGTAATAAAAAATTGAATGGGGAAAATTTTTATGAGTAATTCTAAATCTCGCATTAATCCCAAAGCGGTAAAAGCAGGAGGTAATCTCAGCTTTTTTGAAAAATATCTAACTATTTGGGTAATTAGTTGTATTTTAGTCGGGATTTTTCTAGGTCGCCTATTTCCAGGAATAGCCCAAAGCCTAGATAGTATGAGTGTTTATAACGTTTCTATTCCCATTGCTGTTTGTTTATTCTTCATGATGTATCCCATCATGGTCAAAATTGACTTTTCTCAAGCAGTACAAGCAGCAAAAGCACCATTACCCGTCATTTTAACTCTTGTAGTTAACTGGCTAATTAAACCATTTACCATGGTGGCGTTTGCTCAGTTTTTTTTGGGGTGGCTATTTCGAGATTTATTAAGTTCCACAGAGATTATTCGAGGCACAGAAATAACTTTAGCCAATTCTTATATAGCAGGATGTATTCTTTTAGGAATTGCTCCTTGTACAGCTATGGTTTTGATGTGGGGTTATTTATCCTATAGTAACCAAGGTCATACCCTAGTTATGGTAGCAGTGAACTCTTTAGCGATGCTGTTTCTTTATGCACCTTTGGGTAAATGGTTACTTTCAGCGAATAATCTTACAGTACCTTGGCAAACCATTGTTTTATCGGTGTTAATTTATGTAGGCTTGCCCTTAGCTGCGGGCATTTATAGTCGCTATTGGATATTTAAGCACAAAGGTAGAGAATGGTTTGAAAGTAAATTTCTTCACTATTTAGGACCTATTGCTATAGTTGCTTTGTTGGTAACTTTAGTATTGCTATTTGCCTTTAAAGGGGAATTAATCGTTAATAATCCTTTACATATTCTCTTAATCGCAGTTCCTTTGTTTATTCAAACCAACTTTATCTTTTTTATTGCCTATGTAGCGGCTTTAAAACTTAAATTGACTTACGAAGATGCAGCCCCTGCGGCCTTGATTGGTGCTAGTAATCATTTCGAGGTTGCTATAGCTACGGCTGTGATTCTTTTTGGGCTGAATTCTGGAGCAGCTTTAGCCACGGTAGTGGGAGTATTGATTGAAGTTCCGGTAATGTTAATGTTAGTGGAAGTATGTAAGAAAACTGCTTTTTGGTTTCCCCGAGACCCAGAAAAAGCTACTTTGTTAGACCCACGTTGTGTAAGTCCTTTTCGTTAAATGGATACTGAGGAAATAACATCAATGAGTAATTTTGAGCATCCACCCAGAATTTTATTTTTATATGGTTCATTGAGGGAACGTTCTTATAGTCGCTTACTTGCTGAAGAGGCGGGGAGAATTATGGAAGGTTTTGGCGCAGAAATTAAATTTTTCCATCCTCATGATTTACCTTTGCGCGGTCAAGTAGAAGAAACTCATCCAAAAGTTCAGGAATTAAGGGAACTCAGTCAATGGTCAGAAGGACAAGTCTGGTCATCACCAGAAATGCACGGTAATGTTACTGGTATTCTCAAGAATCAGATTGACTGGATTCCTTTAAATATCGGCTCAATTCGTCCCACCCAGGGAAAAACTCTCGCTGTAATGCAGGTTAGTGGAGGTTCTCAGTCTTTCAATGCTGTAAATACTTTAAGAATTTTAGGGCGTTGGATGCGGATGTTTACTATTCCTAATCAATCTTCAGTACCTAAAGCCTATCAAGAATTTAATGAAGATGGCACGATGAAAGATTCTCCCTATCGAGATAGGGTAATTGATGTGATGGAAGAACTTTATAAGTTTACATTACTTTTAAGGGACAAAGTTGATTATCTCACTGACCGTTACAGTGAGAGAAAAGAAAGAGAATTCAAATTATCTAAATAATTATTAGTTTTAGGAGAAAAACTATGAAAAAGGTCATGTTTGTCTGTAAAAGAAATTCTTGTCGTTCTCAAATGGCTGAAGGTTTTGCTAAAACCTTAGGCAAAAACCAAATTGAGGTCACTAGTTGTGGGTTAGAAGCTTCACGAGTCCATCCAACGGCTATTGAAGTAATGCAGGAAATTGGGATAGATATTACCGGACAAACTTCTAACCCTATTAGTGAGTTTAAGGCAGAAGATTATGATGCCGTTATTTCTCTTTGTGGTTGTGGTGTTAATTTACCAGAAGATTGGGTATTAAGAGAATTTTTTGAGGATTGGGAATTAGAAGACCCTGACGGAAAATCCTTGGACACTTTTAAACAAGTAAGGGATGAAATCAAAGAACGAGTTAACCAGTTAATAGAGAAAATAAATCAAAGCTAAGACCCAATTTTTAGGTAATTATTTTCTGAGGAAATTTAGGCAATAATAAGGATTGCTCTAATTTTCCTTGTTGATTAGAAAAATTCATATAGCCTTCTTCATCACAAAACCAGACTTCTATTGCTTGGGCTTCTAAATATAGTCTTTTTTTCTGTTCCATTTCTTCAAGACTATTACTAGCTGAGATAATTTCTATACAAATCTCTGGCGCTATTGAAGCAGTAATCTCATTTTCAATAATTGTTAGTCTTTGTGGAGAAATCCAAACAACATCAGCCACTTTAATATTATCTGATGTTTGAATAGCGCATTCAGGAAAAGCTAACCCTGTAGTTATTAAATTATTCAGTATCTTAATAATTATTCCCTGAAAAAAAGAATGCTTGATTTTGGCTGGACTCATTACAATTTGTCCCCATTTATTCATTTCGATTTTAAAGGGTAAATCTTTTAACTGCTGATTGTTGCATATATCTTGCCAGTTTATCATTTTACTCACATTTTATCTCAATAATTTAATAGTATAAATGCTTAGTTATGTTATCAAAATATTTATGATTGATTTGAAGAATAATTACTAATTAGTAAATTAAAAAATTCTTTTTTATTTTCATACCAAATTTTTAATGCTAACTCAGCTAAATTTTTTTGCCTATTTTGAATTGATTCAGCAGTCCATTCATTAAAATCGTTAAGGTTTTTAACAATTCTATTAATGGCTGTATTTTCTCCAACTTGAGGTTTTTCAACAAGTGATTTTGTTAGTAAAAATTTAGATTGCTTGTATGCAGGTTTTTTTTCTTCAAAACTTTTATTTTGATTAGACGCATTATGAGATTTTTCTAAGAGACACAGATTTCCAAACTGATAGATATAGTCAGTAATATTTTTGTCTGGTAGAACTTGAAAATCTTTTACAGCTTGAGAATTTATATCTTGAGGTAGAATATGTTCTATTTCAATCGATGATTGAGTAAAATTAGTAAAATTAAGATATTCTTGATTTTCAGGATAGGCTGAAAGCTGAATATACTGATACAATTTAGCTAGTATATATTTAGTTTTTTTTATGGCTGGTTGTTTTGGCTTTTTATCATTTCTTCTAGAGTTAAAATTAAGCTGATTTATTTCCATAAATTTATCTTTAAATTCGGATTTTAAATCATCTAAAATAAAATCTATATTATCATTCACAAACTTTTCAAAACTTTCCTCTTGATTCGTAGAATTCTCGGAAAGCTTTAAAATATCATTAGTCCAAGTAATAAAAACTCTTTCTAATTCATTTATTTTTTTATTCAAAAAGCTATAGATAAAAAACAAATTTTCTAATTCAAAACATAGTCTGTCAAATGCTTTTTTTGAATAATTATTAGCAGCTAATAAAACTAATATATGTTGTTTAGCATTAGGGATAATATATTTAATATTTGCTAGATACTGATTATCTCTACCATCACTATTTTTTTGTTGAAGTAAAGAACTATATAGTTTAGCAACTTTAAGCAGTTTTTCGATGAATTGAGTCGGATGTTCTTGATATTTACAAATATTATTATTCTCTAATAGCCATTGATATTCCTTGCTTTGCACCGCATCACGTTCTACATCGTATTGAGATAAAATAAAATATCGAAGAAAAGTCATAGGTTTTTCATTAACTTTATCCAATTGATTTTTGACATCTTTCCATCTTTCACTTATATATTTAAATTCTTCTTTGTTGTTAACTTGTTTAAACAAAAGATTCTTTAATAAATCCATTGAATCTAACCCTATTCCTCTATTATTAATAGTCTCAAATACTCTTAAAGCATGATTTATATCACTTGTTTCGACTCTTACTATCTTTACCTTTTTTATAAAATGTGCGTAAAATTTTCTTATTTCACTTTCATTTTTGTCAAACTTCTCTTCAATAAAATTTTTAATAGTTAAATAACAACAAATTAGATTATTAAAAGATTCGGTTCTATTTTGCTCGTCATTTTGTAAGTCTTCAAAATTTATATTGCCTCTTGCAAACTTTTCTAATAGATCGCCACTATCTGGATATTGAGGAATAACTCGATGTTTTGAAACATCTTGTCCTTGTGCATTAGTATAAACAGATAGAATCAATTTATTAATACCTGCAACTTGTTCATTATTTGCTAATTTTAATATATAATTTTTTATAACGCAAAAATATATATATAAAGTTGTTAATCTTTGTTGTCCATCAATAACTTCATAAATATTATCACTATCTTCATCAGGCATACATACTACTATACTTCCAAGAAAATATTCATCAGAACTATAAAACTCATAATGAACATCATTTAATAATTCTAAAACTTGTTTGTCTGTCCAGACGTACTCTCTTTGATAGTTAGGAATTATATAAAAATCCTCAAAAATTTTTTCAATGGTTAAGTTTTTTGAATCAATAGTTTTTTGTGACATAATAAACCTTTTAAATTAACAAAATAACATTAAGTTTGAGTTGAAAATTTTAGCCATTTATATTATCTTTTCAATCATTTTATTTTCTTCCCTAATTCTAATTTATTCTAATATTTGCTCTATTAGTATATTCTAATTTTGTATAATATTGTATTTTTTTGTCTAAATTATTCCTTATTTCCCGATACATTTTATTTATATTTTCTTCGTGTATGTTTTTTCCCTGTTATACCATTTTATCACATCTAACCAAGTAACGCTCTCTTGGCGTCTATTATTTCCTTTAAATTCTACGATATCTAGATTTTAATCTATTTCTATTTTTAGTGACTGAAACCCTAATTGACATTACAGCATTTTAAGTAATTATACAAAAATATTAACATTAATACGATTTCAGTAATAATAATTGCTATAATTAAGAATAAATTTAATTGATAGTTAAACAATGAATAGGCAATTATTAGAAATAAAAAATAGAGTTAGCGAACTAATAAAAAACTACCGCAATCAAGTAGACTTTTTAAGTATTCGCCTTGAAAATTCACAAAGCACTAATTTAGTGTGGAGAAATGATCAAATAGAAACAATTAGTGAGGCGATCGCCATTGGGGGACAAGTAAGAGCCTGTCATCGTGGTGGTTGGGGCTTTGCTTGTTTCAATCAACTTTCCCATCTATCTCAACAAATAGAAAATGCTATAGCCGCAGCCAAAATGGTGGGTGATGAAGAAACTATCCTAGCGCCAGTAGAACCAGTCATAACTACCTGTGAAAATATTTTAACTGGAAAAGACCCCAGCCGTGTTCCCCTAGGAGAAAAAAAAGAACTCTGTAAACACTATAACGAGATCCTGAGATCTTATTCTCCAAGTATAACAACAACCTCTGTACGTTACGGCGATATCAATCAATCAGTAATAATTGCCACCTCCGAAGGCACTTTGATAGAACAAACTTGGTCAGATTTAGAAATGCGTTTTGCCGCCACTGCTAGAAAAGGAGATAAACTACAAACCGGACGAGAAACCACTGGATCTCGTCGTGGTTACGAAGATTTAACTAATTTAGATACTCAAGTAACCAGCGCTGCCCAAAGAGCAGTAGATGCCCTAGATTATCCCACCGTCAAAGGAGATACCTACACAGTAGTTATTGACCCCATTCTTACCGGGTTATTTGTACATGAAGCCTTTGGACATCTCTCGGAAGCAGATATGCTTTCAGAAAATCCTGATTTACTCGAAGTAATGACCATAGGGAGAAAATTTGGTCCTGAAGAATTGCAGATTTTTGATGGAGCAGCACCACCAGGACATCGCGGGAGCTACTATTACGACGATGAAGGCACCCCTGCTACTACTACCCAATTAATTGCGGATGGTCATTTAGTAGGACGTTTACACTCTCGGGAGACTGCGGGAAAATTGGGAGAAAAAGCCACAGGTAACGCTCGGTGCCTCAACTATTACTATACTCCCATTGTGCGCATGACTAATACTTGGATTGAAAGAGGTAAAACTCCTGTAGCTGATTTATTTAGCGATATTAAAACGGGTATCTATGCCCGCAACTGGTTAGGAGGCATGACTAATGGGGAGATGTTTACTTTTACCGCTGGAGAAGCTTGGATGATTCGCAATGGTAAAATATCAGAACCAGTTAAAGATGTTACTCTCTCTGGTAACGTGTTTAAAACCCTTGCAAATATTGAAGCTATTGGCGATGATTTCTACTGGGATGAATCTGGTGGCTGTGGCAAAGGCGGACAAAGTGGTTTAGCCGTTGGTTGTGGTGGCCCAAGTTTACGTATCCGCGATGTCGTTGTAGGGGGAGATTAGTTAGAGTGCCTTTCCAGTTCCACCTTTTCAAATCCTTACTGAGTAAGAGAATAAGCGTACTGCGAGTGTGGAGCTACCAGGCGATCGCATCTTATAATTGATGTATTTTTTTGGCTATTTTTTGTACAGAAGAAGGTAGTTTATAGTAAGCCTTCCAAAAACCATCTGTTGGAGTGAGATTCCATTTTCTTATGGAAAAGAACGAGTTTTACCTAGTTTATATTCTTTTAAAGCTTCTTCCGCCAATGTTTCTAATTGTGCTTTTGAATTAGCAAAACTTTTTTGCCATTTTTGCTCATCAGCTATTTCTTCTAAGATTAAACTAGCAATTTCATTTTGTTCTTCTTCAGGTAATTCGGAAACTTTAGCAAAGGCTTTTTCTAATAATTCAGTCATAGTCTATTTTCAATTCAGGTAAAAATCCCACGAAATCAATGTTATGTTGTAGGCAGTAGTGATGAATCTTGTGGAAATCAAGTTTGTCAATGGGATGGGCAAATTCTCACCTTCCGAGTTCCCTACTGTCTTGAGAATCAATTTGGCCGCAAAGTTTCCGTTAATTTAGGCAACTTTGAGCGTAATATTAACCGAATGCCAGAAAAAGGCGCAAAAACATGGCACTTTTTCTATAAACATGGCCATTGGAACGTAGGCGTTCAATTTACTCCCTGTAAAGTCCCCCCTGTCTCTCGTTCGATTCACTATGGTTGCATCGGTCTTGATATTAATCCCAGTGAGATAGCGTATGCTTATGTGGATTATCAAGGGAATTTAAAAGAACAGGGACAATTTAAGCTGATTCAGGGACTTACTAAAGAGAAAATGGACGCTCAGTTAGTTGAGGTTTGTCTAAAAATAGCGCAAGTGGCTCTTAACCACGTTTGTCCCGTTGTGGTTGAGAAATTAGATTTTAGTCAGAAAAAAACTGAGTTAAGAGAAAAAGGAGGGTCAAAGTATGCTCGAATGTTGAGTGGATGGGCTTATGCCCGATTCCTTGAATTATTAACCTCTATCCTTACTAATCGAGGGATTAAATTACATCATGTTAATCCAGCATATTCTAGCGTCATCGGATGCGTAAAATATCAAAGGATGTATGGTATTAGTGATGCGGTGGCCGCGGCTTATGTATTAGCCCGACGAGGGATGAAGCTCTCAGAAAGAATTAAACCCCACTCCTTAACCGCCTATCTTGATGTGAAGTCAAGAAAGCACGTTTGGAGTGGCTGGAATCAACTGAATAAGCTCTTAAAGAAGTCTATTTCGAGTCGTCATGACTATTACGGAATCTCGTTCCTGGGACTTACAGGTTAAGGAATGGTCGAAGAAGGAGAAGTCTAACTTTTCCGACCAGAGCCAAACCAAGCAGAAATGCGCTTGTAAGGTGACTTGAAGTAACTCTCACCGTTTGAGTTCGCTTGTCCAGATATGTCCAGTTGTGGGGAGGTCTGGGGAGGTTTTAAATAACGGTTTGTTGGTATCTACGTTACACATCTTCCCTATCCTCATATCTTGCACGCAAGTGCAAAATTACAGAAATTGGCCAACAGGCGAGAATCAATTTTTAAAATCCCCATCTATGCCGACCTCCTGCCTCCGTGCCTCGGTGCCTCCTGCCTCCTTTTAAGGGGTTAGGATCAATTCTTTTACTTCAAAACTCCTTACTTCAAAACTCATTATCAAGTAGCGCTATAATAAATTGTTAACCAAATTTTCGTAGTCCTTCTACTCCCCAACGCTCTGAAGTAAACATGGGAGATTCTAGTGTCTTCCAATCAGCTATAGTTATAATATCTGCATTTTTGGGATTAGCAATTTGATCAAACTGTTCAACTGTTAAATGCAAAAATCTCATCACAAAAACTCGTAATGCTAAACCATGAGTCACAATTAGAGCTTGTTGAGAGTGAGTTTTTTGAACACTGCGCACAAAACTTTCTAAAAATCCTGAGACTCTATCATAACAATCTGCCGCACTTTCTCCCCCTTGGTAACGATAATAAAAATGTCCATAGGTCATAATCATTTCTTTTTGAGAGGATACATCATAATAACCATGTTCAACTTCCCTAAGACGAGGATCTTCTCGTATTTTCATCTCTTCTAGATTGACTTGTGCCCCTTTGAGAATACCATTTAAGGTTTGTTTTGCTCGTAAAAAAGGTGAAGTATAAATTAAGGAATTTTCTAAATATAATTTACCTAACTGTTTTCCTACTTCTTCTGCTTGTTGAAAGCCTTTTTCAGTAAGTGGAACTAAATGATCTGCTATTGATATTTGATTATAATCAGTAATATTGGCTTGAGACTCACCATGACGCACTAGTTTAATAATCATAACTTTTTTGGCTATCTATTTTAGATCTACCCAAAATTTAATCATATTTTGTGTAAAGAAAAGTTAAATTTACCTCAATTTTCTTTTTTGACAATTTCTTAATCTTTGACCATGCTCTTACATATTACTACTACTCATCAACCAGCTACAGATTTAGGTTATTTACTCCATAAACATCCAGACAAATGTCAGTCCTTCTCAGTTACTGGAGGAAATGCTTATGTCTTTTATCCTGAAGCGACTGTAGAAAAGTGTACCGCTACTCTACTATTAGATATAGACCCAGTGGAATTAGTACGAGGAAAAGGAGATATAGAACATTATATCAACGATCGCCCCTATGTAGCTTCTTCTTTTTTGAGTGTGGCTATAGCCAAAGTATTTCGCACTGCTTTATCTGGTCGTTGTCGGGATTTACCACAACTTGTCCAAGAATCAATTCCTCTCACGGCTAATCTTCCTACTATCCCCTGTCGTGGTGGTGTAGAGTTTTTTCGTAACTTATTTGAACCTTTAGGCTATCAAGTAGAGGCACAAACCCTGGAATTAGATAGTCAATTTCCTGATTGGGGAGATAGTGTCTATATCAACGCTACCATACATCAGAAAGTTAGACTATCTGATTTACTTAGTCATATTTATGTGATGATTCCTGTACTAGATGAATATAAACATTATTGGATAGGAAAGGAAGAAATAGCTAAACTGTTATCTCACGGTGAAGGTTGGCTAAGTAATCATCCTTATAAAGAAGAAATTACCCAGAGATATTTCAAAAGATACCGTAAACTAGCCAAAATCGCTCTTAAGCAATTACAAGAAGAAGACCCAGAGGCTATTGAAGCTACGGATATTAATGCAGATTTAAAAGAAATAGCGATAGAAAAACCTCTTACTCTCAATCAACAAAGACTGCAATCAGTCGGGGAAATTCTTCAGAATCATCAAGTAACTAGAGTCATTGATTTAGGCTGTGGGGAAGGTAAATTACTGAAATATTTACTTAAAAATCAATCAATTGAACAGATTACTGGAGTTGATGTTTCTTACAGCGCTTTAGAAATAGCTAAAGACAGACTCAAATTAGATAATTTACCTTTTCATCATCAAGATAAAATTAAACTAATTCAAGGTTCATTAATCTATCGAGACCCTCGCTTCTGTGGTTATGATGCTGCCACTTTAATTGAAGTAATCGAACATTTAGATATTAACCGTCTTGAAGCTTTAGAAAGGGTATTATTTGAATTTGCCCAACCTCGATTAGTAATTATTACTACTCCTAATGTAGAATACAATATAAACTTCCCTACTTTAACTAATGGTAAACTCCGTCATCCAGACCATCGCTTTGAATGGACAAGGGAAGAGTTTCACAACTGGGCTAATCAAATTGCCTCACAATATAAGTATCAAGTAAAATTTAAAGGTATTGGTCCCCAAGATTCTGAAGTCGGTCCACCTACACAAATGAGTATCTTTCAGTTTACTTACTGAGGTATAGAGATTAACTGCAATAGGGAAATAGGAAGAAGAATGCGCAAAAAATGTACCTCATACTTCTTTAAAAAGGCTATATCAAATGAATTTACATTTGCTAAAAGGGAAATAGGAAAAATTTATGTACTTTATTAGACTGAAAAACACTATATTTGTACAAACAATGGTTAGGATATTTTCAAGTGTTAAACCCAATACTAGCATAACTATTTCCTGTTCCCGTATCAAGTAGCCCTATATATATTGACTTGAATATTTTTTAGTTAAGAAGTAAATATATTTCTTTTTAGGAAGATTTTAAACTTAAAAAATTTTGTTGAGCCTATTTAGGGTCTGCTGAAAAAGTAAGTTTTGGTGAGGAGAAAGGCAGGAGGCAGGAGGCAGAAGGCAGGAGGTAATAATGATTTATGAATTTTCGAGTAATCCAAGAAAAAAATGCACTCTTTCTACCATAATATATCAAAAAACCTTGCACTTTTTATAATAAAAATAGGCTCAAACCTTTATCTAGCAAAAGTTTTACATTTATTCAGCAAGCCCTATTTAGTACAAGTGTTTTAGTCTATGGTGCGATCGCCTAGAACTTCAAACACCTCAAACCTTTACTGTATAAAGGTTTAATCATTATATTTATTTAACTAAATAACTATTTTATTGAGTAAATAGGGATGATAAGAACCAACTATGACTGCCATTACAATTCAGTTTCTATTCTTCAAAGCCCAAAAACTATTAGTGGAGAAGATGTACTTCCTGGCTTTGTTCTGGATTTAGAAACAATTTGGATTTGAAATAAAATAGAAGTTTAATTGTAACCTGTAAGGGGGCGATCGCTCCTCTTTAAGTGATGAGTAGAATTGCTCATTTTTGCAGGGACTCTTGAAGACTTCCCTGTGGTCAAAATGATAAAATAAAAAATAGAATTAATTTCTTAAAACAAGTTGATTTTAAAATGACAGATTCGCCCCTAACTCTTTTAACAGCAGCTACTTCTCTTGAAGAAATTGCCTTAACTTTATCTCCTGAACCATTGACAACTCTAAACGAAATCTCCGCTTTTTATCGAGAAGAAATGAATCAAACCAGAGGGGGTGATAAAATTAAAAATTTAAAACTAGGATTAAAAAAGACTTTGGCAAAACAAGCAAGGCAACCTTTAGCCAAAAGAGAATACTATAAAGCTTGTTTAATGGGACATCCAGGAGTAGGGAAATCTACAGAAATAAATAGATTACTTAACGATTCAGAATTTACTAGTAACTTTCTTGCTATTAAATTTAATATCTTAGCAGATTTAGATCCTATAAATTTTAATCCTCTTGATATTGTCTTATTTATTATTATTAAAGTTGTGGAAGAAACTGAGAAAATAGGAGAAAAACCTAGTAAAAAAAGTTTACAAGAGTTATGGGACTGGTTTAGTACAGAAGAAATTACTCGAAAAATACTTATAGACAGTACTCTAACTTTTTGGGCACAAATGGGAGCACTTTTTGCTTCAATCAAAGGAGAATTTCGCTATGCTTCAACTAGAGAAAAAAAAGTAGTAGAATATCGATTTCGTCGGTTAAATGAATTAATTCTTATTGGTAATAAACTTTTGAATGATTGTCATCATAAATTAGAAACGAAATTAGAAGGTAAACCTCAATGGTTGGTAATTGGAGAAAACTTTGATAAAGCAGGGGTTTCTCTTGAAGCCCTTAAGGACCTATTTATTAATTATAATAATCTCATTAAAGATTTGAATATTCATCTAATTTTTACGATACCTATTAGTTTATATAATTCATATTCAGCTATTGGTCTTGCTTTTCCGTCAGAGAATTGTTTGATTATTCCTGATACTGCTGTTTTTATTCAAGATGAAAATTATTCAGCAAATAAGGATGGGCGCGATGCCCTCAAAAAGGTGTTAGAAAAAAGAGTTAATTTAGATTTATTTAGCGATGGAGAAGTAGAAAGGATCATTATTGCTTCTGGAGGAAATATAAGAGATTTGTTTTATTTAGTAAACTATGCTTCTGATGAAGCTATTTTAAATAATAAAAGTAAAATTGAAGTTAATCATATTAATATGGCTATAGGTAATTTAAGGACAGAATATGAACGTCGCTTAGGTCAGAGTCCTTTTGATACCGACCAAGTTAACTATGAAAATAAGCGTCAACTACTGATAAAGATATATGAACGGAATAAAGAAGCACAAGTTCCTGATAAAGTCTTATATTCTTTATTAAAAGATAGGGCGATTCAGGAAGTTTTTGATGCTAAAAAAGGTGAAAGATACTTTATGGTTCATCCCTTGGTTGTGGATATTTTAAATAATCAAGGTTATGTTAATTCTTCACCAGAAGGAGGTGTCCCTGGTGGTACATCCAGCAGATAAACAGGAATTAGTTTCAGGAAGTATTGCTCATACAATCGCCCTTTTATCATTGTGGAGTAAAAGACCATCAAGGGGGTTAGCTAAAGTTGAGTTTGCTTCTGAGTTTTCTCGTCAAAAAGTAGTTAAAGAACTCCGTTATCAACTTCAAGTAAATAAAATTGCTTTTTATGAAATTAACTTACCATTAGATAAAAACCCTTCTTTTATTTTTAATTTTCTTTTAGAAGAATTAAATAAGTTAGAATTTGGAGTTGTTTCTATTAGTGGCTTTGAAACAGCTTTTAGTGATAAAGATAGGACTCTTGAAGCTTTGCGAATTCTCAACTATAATCGGGAGAATTTAGCTCAATTCAACCTGCGACAAATTTGGTGGATGTCTTGGTCTTTTAATAGTCAAGTTATAGGCATGATGCCAGATTTAAACTCTTGGTTTTCTCTCCGGTTGTATTTAACAGAAACCTTGGTAAATACTGAACGAGAAAATATTACCAACACGCTAAGATATATTAGTGATGATACTTTCTCCCCAATATCTCAAGATAATAATTTACCTCATAATTTACCTAGTCATGAATCGACAAGATTTGTCGGACGTGAAGCAACTTTGAGAGAGTTGCATAAACATTTACACCAAAGCGAAGAAGTTGCTATTTGTTGCTTAACAGGAATGGGTGGTGTTGGTAAAACCAAATTAGCTTTAGAATATGCTTGGCAACAATTGGAGAAAAAAACTTATATAGGTGGAATTTGCTGGTTAAATGCCCTCAATCAAGAACTTGGTCTGCAAATTCTCAGTTTTGCTGGAAAATATCTCCAAATTAAAATACCAGAAGATGGAACTCTAAGTGAAAGAGTGCGCTATTGTTGGCATCATTGGCCACCAGGTGATGTGTTAATTATATTTGATGATGTTAGAGATTATGGGAAAATTGAACCTTATCTACCACCAGCAGGGGAAAAGCGCTTTAAAGTAATTGTTACTATTCGTTTTAATTATATAGGTGTAAATACAACTACTATCAACTTAGATGTATTAACCGAGGCAGAAGCTATTACATTATTAAAGGTCTATGTAGATGATGAGAGAATCGAGAAACAAATTGAAGAAGTAAGATTACTCTGTCAAAATCTGGGGTATTTACCATTAGGGTTAGAATTAGTTGCTCGTTTATTAGTACGTCGGTATAATTGGACCTTTAAGAAAATTAGAGAAGAGTTAGCAGCAAATTTAACTCAAGATGATAACTTTCATGGAGAAGTAAAAGTCGAAAGAAAAATTAAAGCAGCATTTGGGGTTACTTGGGATGAATTAAATAGTGAACCATTAGCTCAAAAATTAGCCATGTATTTGAGTTTATTTGCCCTTGTTCCTTTTTCTAAGTCTTGGGTTAACAGTTTATTTCCTGATGAGGATGAAGTTGAGAAAGGGTTAATAGAGGAGTTAGTTAACTTTGGTTTAGTGCAAGATTTGGGTAATGATTGGTACGAATTGCATACCCTTATTCATCGTTATCTTCGGGATAAATTAGAAGTTTCTGAATATAGAGAAGAGGCTAAAAAAGCTTACTGTGCTTTAATAGTAGAAATTTGTAAAGATATACCTCAAGTTCCCATACAAAAAGATATTGAAAAGTTTGCTCCATCAACTGAGCATATCAAAGTTGTTACCGATGAATTATATTTATATTTAGAGAATGAAGATTTGATTTGGCCATTTATTGGTTTAGGGAGATTTTATCAAGGTCAAGCATTGTATTCAGCAGCAGAACCCTATTACTATAAATGTCTTCAACTCACTCAACAAAGATTAGGATATAATCATGCCGATGTGGCTACAAGCTTGAACGAGTTAGCCGTACTCTACAATATTCAAGGTAGATACACCGAAGCCGAACCTCTTTTCATGGAAGCTTTAGAGATGTATGGGCGAATGTTTGAGGGAGACCATCCCTCTGTGGCTACTAGCTTGAATAATTTAGCTTATCTATACTGTAACCAAGGTAGATACACAGAAGCAGAACCTCTGTTGACGGAAGCTTTAGAGATGAGAAAGCGAATGTTTAAAGGGGACCATCCCGATATGGCACAAAGCTTGAACAATTTAGCTTATCTCTACTATAGCCAAGGGAGATACAGCGAAGCAGAACCTCTCTTCACCGAAGCTTTAGAGATGAGAAGACGAATGTTTAAAGGAGACCATCCCGATATGGCACAAAGCTTGAACAATTTAGTCGCACTCTATGATAGCCAAGAGAGATACAGCGAAGCAGAACCTTTCTACACCGAAGCTTTAGAGATGTATAGGCGAATGTTTAAAGGAGACCATCCTGATGTGGCAGTTAGCTTGAACAATTTAGCTAATCTCTACGATAGCCAAGGGAAATACACCAAAGCAGAACCTCTCTATACGGAAGCTTTAGAGATGTATAGGCGAATATTTAAAGGGGACCATCCCGATGTGGCTACAAGCTTGAACAATTTAGCTAATCTCTACAAAAGCCAAGGAAGATACAGCGAAGCCGAACCTCTCTACACCGAAGCTTTAGAGATAGCTGAACGAACTTTAGGAATAAATCATCCTACTACTCAAACTATTCGTAAAAATCTAGATGGCATATTTTAAGTTTATAGTTAAACAATGTGATTTAATAATGTTATGGTGCGTTACACGCAGGTTAACGCACCCTACGGTACTATGAATTGTTAAAAGATAAACAGGATTATTAAAACAATTACGAAAAAACTCAATGTATTTTTTCTTATTGATAATAATGATATTGTGTAGGGGCGCAAGGCTTGCGCCCACACATGAAGGCTTGCCTATTTCATCGGCTTGCGCCCCATGTTTTTTCTCCCAATCAGTAAGTTTACCTAATCTTACTATTCTTTTGGCGATCGCCAGATTCTTTGTAGTATAAATATGTTAAACAATAGTAACAATAAGGGCGCAAGCCTTGCGCCCCTACATAATGTTACCATTTTATGTGCGATCGCCCCATCTTTCTTGTCCCAATGAGTGCGTTTACATTATCTTACTATTCTTTTGGCGATCGCTCAATATTTCTTGTACTAATGAGTGCTTATGTTCGATTATTAATGGTTTCTTAACCAACTCTCTAACTCTTCATAGGTATTAAAAACTAACAACTCTTCTGCTAGTTTTTCTAGAGATTCTGGAGTTAATTGGCGAATTGCATCTGTTATCTCTGGGGTAAGATTATCCAGTTTACGCTGTAACTGACGTAAAATAAGATTTCTTTCCCCTTCAATTATGCCTTCAGCTTTGCCTTCAGCTTTGCCTTCAGCTTTGCCTTCTTCTTTAGCTTTAGCTCTATCTTGTTGATATAATGGCGCTAGTCTCATGATTAACTCTCTCTCCTCTGTTTGTTTACTATCTGTATTTATTTCTAGGTTTTTTTGCAGTGTAAACAGTACTTCTAATATACCTGATTTTAAAGGATTACTATCAGATAGCTTGGCTAATTCTTCTATGGCTTGTTGTTGAGTTTTTCCTCTTCCCAATAGTCTTATCCACAAAGTTGATGGCGTTACTGGCAGTTGATGAATTACCACTATTGCGGTTTTTAATCCTGAGGGCAAAAAATAAATCCCTTTTTCCCAATCAGTTTTTTCTTCTGCCTGAAATTCTCCTAAAATTCGGGGAGATGCTGTAGGAGTAAGAATCCATAGGTTAGGTGAGTTTAATGATTGTTGCTGATTTCTTTTTGCTTCTCTATTGATTTGTTTACTGACTATTAATAATTTTAATAAACAGTCAGTAATTTCCTCTTTGGTTACTGGATTACGATATGGTTCTAATAAACAAGTATTACTTGCTATTTTGCAAAATGTTCCTAAATTACTAGGTAAATTAGGAGAATTTGGTACAAAATAAAGATCTATTTCTCTGATTTCTCCTGATACTTGTTTAGCCACAACTACTTCTCCGTAAGGTAATAAGAGTGTTTCTAAATAGTCTTTACTGAATTGGTCATAGATAAATCGAGTCAATTTGAGTATTTTTAATCGTAGTTTGTCTTTAGTTTAGATTATCATTTTTCATCAAAATAACCATTATCTAGGGGGGACTTTATTGCTTCCATTCAATATAATTCAAGGCTTGCGCCCCATATTTTTTTTGTAACAATCAGTATGTTTACGTAATATTACTATTTTATAAATGATAAATATATAACCGGAGATTATGATTATATATGAGGTATTCTGTCCAACATTATGATAAAATACATTCATTAAAGAGCGATCGCCCAACACCAGCAAACCATTCTCACTATTTTAAGTCCTATAAAATAATATCACTAAAAGTAATTAGATAACTATGAAACTAACTATTCCAGAACTATCTTTAGTCGTGTTAATCGGTGCATCAGGTTCAGGAAAATCAAGCTTTGCAGCTAAGCATTTTAAATCTACAGAAATTCTCTCTTCTGATTACTTTCGTGGCTTAGTATCCGATGATGAAAATGACCAAGCAGCCACTGAAGATGCTTTTGATGCCCTACATTATATTCTAACTAAAAGATTAGCAGCAGGAAAGTTAACAGTTATTGACGCTACCAATGTACAACCAGAAAGCCGCAAACCTCTACTAAACTTAGCTAAAAATTTTCATTGTTTTGCAGTAGCCATTGTTTTTAACTTGCCTGAATCTATATGTCACCAAAGAAATCAACATAGACCTAATCGCCAGTTTGGCAGTCACGTAGTTAGAAACCATACTCGTAGTTTAAAACGTTCCCTCGGTAATTTAAAACAAGAGGGGTTTCGCTACATATATAAACTCTCCTCTATAGAAGAAATAGAAGCTGTAGAAGTAGTCAGACAACCCCTATGGAATAATCGTAAACAAGAACATGGACCTTTTGATATTATTGGAGATATTCATGGTTGTTGCGATGAATTAGAACAATTACTCAAAGAACTAGGTTATGTAGCCACAGAAACTAATACTAGTTCAGATTCTTTTTGGCATTTTCCCACATATACCCATCCCCAAGGACGTAAAGCAGTATTTTTAGGAGACTTAGTAGATAGGGGTGAACGAATTTTAGATACCCTGAAACTAGTACACAATATGCTAGAGGTGAATTCTGCTATGTGTATTCTCGGCAATCATGAACATAAATTATTGAAACAGCTTAAGGGTAAAAAGGTAAAAATTAATCACGGTTTAGAACAAACCGTAGCAGAGATTGAGGGGATTGAAACAGAAAAACGAGAAACTGCTACTAAAGAGATTCAAAACTTTCTAGAATCTCTAATTAGTCACTATGTTTTGGACGATGGTAAACTAGTAGTTGCTCACGCTGGGTTAAGAGAAGAATTACAGGGTAGAGGTTCTGGATATGTTCGTAGTTTTGCCCTCTATGGAGAAACTACGGGAGAAATAGATGAATTTGGCCTACCTGTGCGCTATCAATGGGCTACAGAGTATCGGGGTCAAGCCATGGTAGTTTATGGCCATACACCTGTACTCGAAGCAGAATGGTTAAATAACACTATTGATATTGATACAGGCTGTGTATTTGGCGGTGAACTCACAGCCTTACGCTATCCAGAAAAAGAATTAGTCAGTATCAAGGCAGCTAAAGTCTATTGTGAACCAGTTAAACCCTTAGAGACAGAAACTAGAAGTTTAACCATTCAACAAGAACAAGATGATGTCTTAGATATAGCTGATGTCTCAGGCAAACGGTTAATATCTACAAGAATACACCCTTCGATTATGCTGCGGGAAGAACAAAGTATTGCGGCATTAGAGATTATGAGTCGTTTTGCAGTAAATCCTAAATGGCTTATTTATCTTCCTCCCACTATGTCTCCAGTCTATACATCAAACTTGCCCGAGTTTTTAGAACATCCTCAACAAGCTTTTGAATACTATCAGCAACAGGAAGTTAGTCAAGTTATCTGTGAAGAGAAGCACATGGGTTCTCGTTTAATTGTAATTCTCTGTCGAGATGAAAATATAGTTACAAAGCGATTTGGTATTAAAAATGAAGGTATCGGCGTTTGTTATACTCGTACAGGCAGAAAGTTTTTTAACAACCAAGAATTAGAAACTCAGTTACTAATACGTCTCAATAAAGCTTTAGATAGTAGTGGCTTTTGGGATAATCTCAATACAGATTGGGTATGTCTTGACTGTGAATTGATGCCTTGGTCAGCAAAGGCACAAGAATTACTCAGAAGGCAATATGCTCCCGTGGGTGTTGCGGCGAAAAAAGGAGTTAGTAATGCGGTACAAGTTTTACAACAAGCAGCTAATCGCGGTATAGAGGTTAATGATTTGCTCTTATCCTATCAACAGAGAAAAGAATTAGTAGATAAATATATTCAAGCCTATCGTCAGTATTGCTGGTCTGTAAATAGTATCAATGATTTGAAATTAGCACCTTTTCATGTATTAGCGACAGAAGGACAAGTTCACACAGATAAACCCCATAGTTGGCACATAGAACAAATTGCTAATTTTGCCCAGCAGGATTCTCAATTATTACAAGCTACTAACTATAAAATCGTCAATGTTAATCATAGGGATGAAATAGAAGCGGCAACTAATTGGTGGTTAGAAATGACTGAAGCAGGAGGCGAAGGGATGGTGGTTAAACCCATGAACTTTATTAGTTATCATAGTAATAGACTGGTGCAACCTGCCGTTAAATGTCGTGGAAAAGAATATTTGAGAATTATTTATGGGTTAGAATATTCTCTACCAGAATATTTAGAACGGTTAAAGCATAGAGGTATATCGAAAAAGCGCTCCCTCGCTTTACGAGAATTTGCCCTAGGAATTGAAGCTTTAGAGCGTTTTGTCTCCGGTTTACCCCTAAGAAGAGTACATGAGTGTGTTTTTGGGGTTTTAGCCTTAGAAAGTGAGCCTGTTGACCCACGATTATAATTGAATTTTTGTATAGCGATTAAACTTTCAAAAGCAGACCAGTAGGGTGTGAAGTGCGCTTTGCGCGTAACGCACCAAATTAAATTAATAACTAAATATTTTTTCTCACTGCCAACTGCGATCGCCAATTTTTCAGGTTCGTAGTTGGACTAAAGTCCAAAATATACTTTAATAGGGCTAAAGCCCTACTACTAACGAATGTATAGAGAATTTAAAGAGTTACCACCGTGGTGACGATTAGCTATTATTTTTCCCTTGTTTTTTCTTAACGGATTTTTATTAGACAAGTAGGGTGCGAACTTCGCTTTGCGCGTAACGCACCAAATTAAATTAAACTACGAGTGAGGATATTTTCGCGATCGCCAATTTCCCAGGTTCGTAGTTGGACTAAAGTCCAAAATATATTTTAATAGGGCTTTAGCCCTA
>NZ_JALKVM010000392.1:0-5909 GCF_057440575.1 Johannesbaptistia floridana | reverse complement strand
ACTACAGATTCAGAAAAAACTGAACATTCTATTCCCAATTTTGAAGAATTGTTTGCTGATACTGATACCCCATCTACCACCGCTAAGCCTGAGGAAATTTCCACAGACCCTAATCAACTTCTTTCCTTTGAAGAACTTTTAGCTGATACAGATGTTACAGAAAAAACCAGTGAAGAAAATGCAGAAAATTTATCTAAAACAGATTCTCTACCAGTATCTCCAGGAGTAGATGATGTGGAACATGTGATTCAATCAATAGAAAATATTTATGAATCTCTTCCCACTGAAACACCAGTAACACAAACGCCACAATTACTACCTAAATATCTAACTGATAAGCCAAAAACTGAGGTTTCTAAACCCGCTAAATCTACCTTTAAGCCGAGTCAGAGAAGTACGAAACCAGTAACGCCAAATCTTTCGGTGAGAATAGATTTGAATCGCATTGAGAGAATTAATAATTTAGTCGGGGAATTAGCGATTAATCGGAATAGTCTTTCACTGCAAAATGAACAACTCCAAAGGACTGTTAGAGACCTTATGGGTCGTTTTTCTCGCTTCCAAGAAATGAATAAACAATTAAGAGAAGTTCTTGACCAACTAGTAACTAATCCTTTAGCTCAATATAATCAAGCCTCAAAATCTAACTATATTGCTTCAGAGTTTGATACTCTAGAAATGGACAACTATAGTGACATGCACAATATGTTGCAAGAGCTATTAGAACAAAGTCTCCAACTAGAAGAATCAGTAGAAGATATTAGCTTATTTTCTCGACAATCAAATCAAAGCATTGAAGAACAACGTCAAATGTTAACTCGCGTCAGAGATGAGTTGATGTGGGCAAGAATGCTACCATTATCAGAAGTTCTGAATCGTTTTCCCCGGACTCTGAGAGATTTATCTAGTAAATATAAAAAACCAGTTAAATTAAAACTAAGTGGTACTGGTGTATTAGTAGACAAAGCAGCCTTAGAAAAACTCTACGACCCCCTAATTCATTTATTGAGAAATGCCTTTGACCATGGTATAGAAAGTAGTGAAATAAGAAAACAACTAGGCAAGCCAGAAGAAGGAACTATCGAAATAAAAGCTTACCACCAGGGGAATCAAACTATTATCGAAATTACTGATGATGGTTACGGCATTAATCATCAAAAAATCGGGCAAAAAGCCCTAGAAAAACAATTACTATCAAAAGAACAACTCTTAGTAACTTCCTCAGATAAATTAGTAGATTTAATTTTTGAACCAGGTTTTTCTACCGCAGACCAAATCAGCGATTTATCAGGAAGGGGAGTAGGATTAGATGTGGTGCGAGCTCAAATAGCCGCTCTCAAAGGCTCAATTGCTGTTAAAACAAAACAAGGCAAAGGAACAACTTTTGTGCTTAGTTTGCCTCTGACTTTAACTATCTCTAAACTATTAGTTTGTTCAATAGGAAAAACAGTGCTTGCCCTACCTTCTGATGGTATTGATGAAATTATTATACCCCAACCAGAACAAGTAAAAATCTCTGGTAATCACCGTTTTCTCCAGATAGATAACCAAGTTATTCCGGCCTTTAGAACTGAAGATTTATTAGAGTACAATTGTTCTTTCAATGACAACGTTAATATTCCAGCCTTGACAAGAGTACCGATGCCAGAGGATTGGGCTTTACCATTCTTAATTATACGTAGAGGTCAAAATCAATACGCCTTGGAAGTTAACCGCCTCTTAACAGAACAAGAATTAGTAATTAAAGCCTTTGGGGAAGTGATGGCACCGCCTACTTATGTATATGGTTGTACAATCCTCGGTGATGGTAGCTTGATTCCAGTGGTTAACCCAAGTCTTCTCATAGAAGACCGAGTTGAAACCGATTCAAATTCAACCATAGTTACCATGGCTTCTAAATCCCCTCTAAACTTAGTTAAAGATAATAATCTAAATGGGGTAAAAACTGAAGTTATTTTAGCAGTTGATGATTCAGCGGCTATGCGTCGGACTCTTTCATTAACCCTAGAAAAAGCCGGTTATCGAGTTATTAGCGCTAAAGATGGACGAGAAGCTGTGAACAAACTACAACAAAATAGCGAAGTTGATTTGATTATTTGTGATATCGAAATGCCTAATATGAATGGTTTTGAATTTTTAACTCAACGACGCACTAATGCCGAGATATTTAAAATTCCTACGGCCATGTTGACTTCTCGTAGTAATGATAAACACCGTCGCCTAGCTATGCAGTTAGGTGCTGATGCTTATTTTACTAAACCCTATATTGAACAAGAGTTTCTTGAGTCTATCAAAAAAATAATTAGTGGAAAAACAGCCACTGTAGCAGGAGAAAGCAAATGAAGCAATCTAACCAAGTTTTCAAAATCCTCATGTTTCCTGTAGGTTCTCTGAATCTTGCTTTTTCCATTAACTTTGTCCGCAAAGTAATTAGATATACTCCTGTTGTCGGGAGTGGAATCAATCATGTAGGTGTGGCTAATGTGGATAATCGTGAAATAACTGTGGTCGATTTATACAAACGTTTGTTTAAGAATAGTTCAAAGTTTTCTAATTCTGAGACTGGATATTTAATCTTAGCTAAGAATAGTGGGGGGGAATTGTTCGGAGTTAGAGTTGAACAAGCGCCTAGTTTAATTGATTTACCTGGAGATAAAATTCGCGCCTTGCCAGAATCCTATCGTCGCGCTGATACTCTCAGTATAGCTACTCATGTGGCTATAATTGATCACCATCAAGAAAAGTTAACTATTTTTTTAGTGAATACTGATGAGTTAGTGCCTCCTATTAGTGAAAACCTAATCACAACTATTAAAACGTCAACATCCCACCACTATAATCGGAGTACCGATTATAGTGGGGACTTGCAAAAGCCTATAGTTGACCAGTCTTAGTTTTATCAAACTACGTTTTTAAAGCCATCACACCTACAAATACTTCGCCTGTTTTTAATTAAATCACAAAAAATCAGACCACAAATCCAGTAATTCAGTTCCCTTAGTTTTCATGATTAGTTTCTCAGTCAGTTGCTGCTGTTGTTGAGAAGATAAATAGTTACGCCAATCTCCAATTACTCCTTTGCGAATAAAAGGAGGCATATTCTCAGGTCTTTTACTAGACCAGCGCTGTTGATGCTGACTCATAGCGTCGAAACTACTATGAATAAGAATTTTTGCCAAAATCTCGGGATTATTAACCTTGTTAAGATATTTTTCTCCTAGAAAACTAGCTATTTGTCTAATTGCTAACTCTGGATTACTTTTCATATATTCATAAGTCAGGAACAAAAAGTTAGGCTGATTAATCTGTTCATACCAACCCAAGAGATGATTAAAGTAGTCACCAAAATCCACCTCTCCTGCCATAAAACAAGCAAAGAAGTCATCAAAACTTCCCTCAGCAAAATCATAATGTTTTACAAAACCCCGAGTATGATGATAAAAAGAAACAACACAATCAAAGGGATTGCGGGCAACATAAATATATTTAGCTTGGGGATGATGGGGAGTTAAATCAATAGCTAGATGAGTTTTAATAAATCTTGGTTTAGCTAAAGCTGTAACGACATCTTTACCAACCTCTTCTAAATGGGGAATATCTTGGTTAATATTTCCTGTAGCTGTCATGGGTTGTCCATCATGAATTAGTAACCAAATGATATATTGTGTCCAAGTAGTGCCACATTTAGGATAGGTAACGATAAAAGTATCTTCTGCATCGGCTTTGTATTCAATTGCTGAAGCGAAAGCCTCTACCGGAAAACCCAGAGGCATTCTCAAGCCATTGTGAAGACGATATTTAGGTTTAATTGGTTTTTTCATTTATTCTACTTTTAATAATCAATCTTTTTGTTGTAGAACTTATTTGTAATAAACTATTTGGTTGTTACTACAACAAAAAAACACGCTCAATCTCCCTAATTGCTGTCTACAACTGTAGATCCTTTAACTTATTGATTAGGAAGAAACATAAAAGGCTGTGGTTGATCTCCACCACCAAATAGAATAATTTTACTATTTTCTGATTCCACTAAACTTTGAGTTGCTTCTATTTTTTTTAGTTCCAAAATTTCTGGAGTTAATGCCTCGCTGATAATACGTTGAGCATCTGCTTCAGCTTGGGCTGAAATTCTCATTATTTCAGCTTCAGCTTCAGCTTCAATCTGCGCCCTTTGAGCTTCTTTTTTTGCTTTTTCTATTTCAAAGTCTAATTGTTGACTTTCTTGTTCTGCTTTTATCTTTGCTTGAATAGCCTCGTTAACTGTTTCAGGTAGAATAATTTCTCTCAGCAAAACTTCTTTTACTTCAAATCCTAAAGGTTCCAAACTTTCTGTTAACTTTTGTTTTAAACTTATAGCTATTTCTGTTCTCCTTTGGCTATAAATTGCTTTCAAGGGATAGTTAGCAGTAGTTTCTCTAACTAGAGAACGAAATCGAGGAATAATAATTTCTTGTTCATTCATGCCCACATTGGCATAAGTTTCTTCAATTTTTTGAGGATTTGTTTGATACTGTAAACTGACATCGATTAGTATCGTTAAACCTTCTTCAGAGGTGGTTTCTATTTTCTCTTTGATATCAACTATACGAGTAGAAAATTTAGTTACTTTTTCAAAGGGATTAATAAAATAAAATCCGGGAGTTAGGGGGCGATCTGAAACTTTACCTAAAGTTTCTTTTACTCCAACTTCGCCTGTGGATATAATCACAACAAATTTGTTTAGTATTAGTATTAATCCTCCAATTCCTAAAATTGTAGCAATAGGAATAAGTTTAAATTTGAGGAAATTTAGTTTGATTTGAGGAACTTTTTCCATGATTATCGTCCTTTTTTTTACATTAAATAAAAAATTAAAGCTGTAGCGCTACGTCCAGGAAGGAAAACCGACTTAGGAAATAGTTGGGCTAGTATTAGGTTTAACGACTCTTATCTGTCAAAAACCTTTGTTTGTACTATCATAAATTTATTATAACTTATTTATCAAACATTAACAACCACAACACAATTTTTAAAGCCTCAAATCCTTAAACTGCATTGATCTTAAACTGATTTGTTCTGACTACAAGATAATTAACTACATTTGCTATAATTAATAACACATTGAACACAGATGCGATCGCTTTTATGTCCGAACTCACACCCACACTATTAGAAACCATCAGAGAAGTAGCCAATAACTTAGAAACTTCACCAGTATTTTTAAAGGCAATATATCTCAGTTATACTCAAACAGAAATTAGAAGCACACTAGCTACTAATCCTAATACACCCTCTGATATTTTATTAAAGTTGGGGGCAGATTTTCCTAGGGAATTATTGAACAATCCTGTATTTGATTTAATGCTGCTAGAGAATCCTAACTTACTTGCTGATATGCCTTTGGCAACTTTGATTAGTATCCTTACACTAAACGATGTAGAGGCATCTTATCTTGTTTATAGTTTAAATCATCGTCGAGAAAAAGAGGTATTAGTTGCGATTATTTGTAATCATACTCAATTGTGGAATAACTGGCGACGAGATAATCTTGATGTAGAGATTGATTTATCCAAGTCTAATTTAAAAGAGGTTAATTTGAAAAATGCCTATTTATGGAATACTAATTTAGAAATGGCTAATTTATCAGGTGCTAATTTAGAAAAGGCCAATTTAGAAAGAAGCTATTTATGGAGTGTTAATTTATCAGGTGCTAATTTAAAGAAGGCTAACTTAAAACACGCTGATTTAGAGGATGCTGATTTACAGGATGCTAATTTAGAGCAATCTAATTTATTAGGGGCTAAATACAGTTTAAAAATATCTACTCATTACTTCTTAAATTTGCTCATTTGATTAGCTAAATAGCCATAATGGGTAAGTTTTAGTTGGTTGACAATTAGGGACAAAGGGATAATTGAGACATAATTACT
>NZ_JALKVM010000391.1:0-5918 GCF_057440575.1 Johannesbaptistia floridana | reverse complement strand
TCAGACAAAGTGCCCATCGCTCAGACAAAGTGCCCATCGCTCAGACAAAGTGCCCATCGCTCAGACAAAGTGCCCTCATTGATTATGCTTTTTCTTCCATCTTGCCTCACCTAATTTTAAGTGGTGTTTCATAACCGGATGCGAGTATTACTTATAGATCTAACTTTTTCTATATAATTTAGGTGAGATACCTGTAAGTTGTCGAAACTTTTTACTTAAGTGACTATGACTGCTAAAACCACACTGTAAGGCAATATCCACAATAGGTAGCTCTGTGTTTTTCAATAACTGTTTAGCCTTTTCTATACGTTGCTGAGTCAGGTATTCTATGGGAGCTAATCCCATAGATTGCTTAAACAAACGGCTGAAGTGGAATTGGCTGGTATTGAGCAATTGGGCTAAGTTTTCCAGTTTCAGATTTTCAGCTAAATTAGCCTCAATGTAATCTAAGACCTGTATAAGCTGGCAATGAGTTAAAGAATTAATGCTAAACGCTTAAAAATTGGTAGATCGAGTGCAAGATCTTAGACTAAAGAAAAAGTTGATTTTAGAGGAGTTGGTAAAATATAGCATTTTTAACTCTCATTCCACATAACTTTATCTGTACTCAAGAATTTTTGTACTGCTATATACTCACATAATTTCTCTTAGTTAATAACACAATAGTATATCTCAAGCAAAATCGATAAAATGTAAAAAACAAAACATTTTTAAAAGAGTTAGTCAGATATTATGTAAAGGTTTTAACTTTATCAAACAAATTATAAAGTTAAATTAATATGGTAATACCCATATAAAAAATAGTAGATAGTAATTTTTTTGAAAAAATACTAAAATTAACAATGGGAATAACCGAAGAAGAACAAGAAAAAGAATTCTCAGAAACCGAGACCTTTAGTAAAAGTAAATTAATCTATGGGTTGAACGATAAACCACCTATTTACGAAGGAATATTTGTAGCTATTCAGCACGTTATGGCTATATTTATCCCCATAGTAACGCCACCATTAATTATCTGTGGAGCGATAGGTGTTGATCCAACAAATACAGCAATTATTCTAGGAATGTCTTTAATGATTTCAGGAATTGCTACTTTTATCCAAGCGCGTAAATTTGGGCCAATAGGAACAGGATTATTAAGTATCCAAGGAACTAGTTTTTCCTTTGTGAGTCCGATTATTAGTACAGGATTAGCAGCAACAAGTGAAGGTAAATCAATAGAAGAAGCATTAGCCTTAATATTTGGTTTGTGTTTTTTTGGTGGGTTTCTAGAAATCATGGTGAGTAGATTTCTCAATGTTGTACAAAAGATTATTACTCCTCTAGTAACAGGAATTGTGGTTACCTTGATTGGTACTACCCTGATTAAAATAGGCATTACAGATATGGCAGGAGGATTTGCGGCGATAGAAACTGGTGAGTATGGAAATCCTTCAAATTGGGGGATTTCTATCACAGTATTATTAGTAATTGCCTTTTTGAGTGTAAGTTCTAACCGATATTTGCGCATGGGATCTATTGTTATTGGATTAATAGTAGGTTACATAATTTCATTAGTCATGGGAAGAGTTGATTTTAGTAGTCTACAGGGGTTACCAGCAATTAATATACCAATTCCTTTTCGCTATGGTTTAGGGTTTAGCTTTACTGCCTTTATTCCCTTTGCAATTATATATGTAGCTACTGCAATTGAGTGTATTGGTGATATCACGGCAACTTCTATGGTTACACAAGAACCAATCAAAGGAGGAGTGTACTTTAGAAGATTAAAAGCAGGAATATTAGGAGATGGGGTAAATTCTTCCCTAGCTGCTGTCTTTAATACCTTTCCTAATAGTACTATGAGCCAAAATAACGGTTTAATATCAATTACAGGGGTAGGAAGTCGCTATATCGGCTACTATTTAGCGGTAATTTTAGTGGTCTTAGGATTATTCCCCATCATAGGAGGAGTGCTAAAAACTATTCCCCAACCAGTATTAGGGGGTGCAACAATTTTGATGTTTGGTTCAGTGGCTGCGGCAGGAATCAATATATTAAGAAATACAGAAATGAATGTGCGGGATTCGATTATTGTTGCCGTCTCTTTAGCCTTTGGTTTAGGGGTAACTTTTTCTCCAGAATCTCTAGATAAATTGCCTCAACTAATCAAAGATGTCTTTTCCTCAGGCATTGCCGCCGGAGCGATTGTAGCGTTAGGTCTGAATTTAATATTACCTGGCAGAAATCTTAGTCAGTAAAAATAAATCTGTAAACTCAATATTTTGTGGTGTGTGAGAGTAAAAATGAGTAATTTAAAAAATCCCTTAATTATTTCCTTGTGCTTAAGTGCTTTAGGATTGGGTATTGCTCCAAGTGAAAGTTTAGCTCAAAGTGGATCTATTTCAGGAGAGTTCCCCCTAGTCAGTGAAATTAAATCCAGCAATTCACAGACAGTGTCTGAAAACTCAAAAAACAATGAAATGGGTCAATATATAAATATATCTGCTATACAAGATGTAGAGCCAACATCTTGGGCTTATGAAGCCTTAAGAAACTTGGTAGAGAGATATGGTTGTATTGCTGGTTATCCAGATGGTACATTTAGAGGTACACGCCCTATAAATCGCTGGGAATTTGCTGCCGGGTTAAACGCCTGTCTAACTCGTATTGAGCAATTAATTCAAGAAAGTGGACGCATTGCCACAGAAGATATAGAAACATTAAGGAGACTAGAATCAGAATTTGAAGCGGAATTAGCAGTAATTGGTACTAGAGTAGACCAATTAGACTCACGAGTTGCCTTTTTAGAGGAGAATCAATTTTCCACTACTACTAAATTAAGCGCCTTAATTACCTTTTATCTTAGTGGTGCTAGAGCAGGTAGTAATATTACTGCTGAAGGGGCTAATCCTTTTAATGCCTTTGATCCTCCCAGAGATGAAAATAATCGACCAAGAACCCGTGAAGTAGGTAAAGATGATCCCAATGTAACCTTTAGTTATCTAAGCTGGATTAACTTTAACACCTCTTTTACCGGGAGAGACAATTTAACAGTACAATTTGCGGCAGGTAATGGTTCTGCCCCTGCTAATCAATTTCTCTCCGCTGGATATTTCAACTCTTCTGGTACACCCTTTTTGCTGCAAGCAGGAGCGCCCTCTAATGACCAAGTAGCGATTCGGGAATTATTTTATAGTTTTCCTGCAACGGATAATTTACAAGTTGTAGTAGGTCCCCGGATCAATATTTATCGTTACTTTGATGGTAATCGTTTTACCTTTTTCCTCAACGGTGCAGAAAGCTTCAACAGTAGTGGTTCAACTCAATTTAGCCCAATTGATCGCGGTTCTGGAGCGGTTATAGTTTGGGATGTCAACAATATGATTAACTTTACCACAGGTTATGTAGGTAATAACACTGAGTTTCTCCCCTCAGCCATTGGTTCATCGGCTTCAGATCCTTCTCGGGGACTTTTTGGTGGAACTTATAATATCATGGCTCAATTAACAATATCCCCTACAGATAACCTTAATCTCCGCTTCTTATATAATCGTTCTCGTTTAGAAGCCAATCCCTTTAGTGGTTATATTGGCGGTGCAATTGGTGAACCAATTCCCTATGGTTTAGCTGATGATGGTTTTGGTGGAACTTTGCGCCATGGCTTCGCTAATGCCTATATTTTTAACTTCGATTGGTTAGTGGTGGAGAAGTTTGGCTTATTTGGGCGCTATAGTTGGGGTAGCACTAACATAACTCCTACAAATTCAGAGCTAGACAAAGGAGATATCAACTCTCAATCATTACAATTAGGGTTTGCTTTACCAGACTTAGGTAAACCTGGTGCCCAGGCTACTTTCTCTTATTTAATTCCTTTTTCTGTAGTGAATGGACGGAAATATTTACTCTCTGGTGGTGGTAATGGTGGTGTGCAATACGAATTTGAAGCCAACTACTTTTATCCTATAAATGATAACATTGCTGTTGTGCCTTCATTTTATGTAATTGTTAGACCAAATAACTTTACAACCAATGGTCCAATTTACGTTGGTAATTTGCGAACTCAATTTTCTTTTTAATTAAATCATGGAATCTAACATCAAAAACTCAGATTTATCCAAATCCCCTCTTGTATTAGTGTCACCCTTTTTCTTCTTGGGGACAGCGATGGTGGTGATGAAGTCAATTATTCCTGACACCACCCCCTTGTTTTTAGCAGCTTTTCGTTTAATTCCTGGAGGAATCTTAGTAATTATCACGGCTACTATTCTTAAACTCCCCTACCCCAAAGGTTGGAAAGCTTGGTCATGGATTTTACTCTTTTCTGTGGTAGATGGAGCGATGTTTCAAGGGTTTTTAACCACAGGATTAGTACATACAGGTGCAGGATTAGGCGCCGTACTTATTGACGCTCAACCCCTAGTTGTAGCTTTACTAGCTAATTTGATTTTTGGGGATTTAATTGGCTTATGGGGTTGGTTAGGCTTAACTGTCGGTTTAGTAGGTATTTGTTTCTGTGGACTTCCTACAGAATGGCTAGTTAGCTTATTTCAAGGCGAGGGAATTCCTATTTCTGCTGGGAGTTTTACTTTAGAGAATTTACTTCAAAGTGGAGAATTGTTGATGGTATTAGCGGCTTTGTCTATGTCTTTTGGTACCATTCTTATTCGGGTGGTGAAAAAGCACGCTGATGCTTTTATGGCAACGGGATGGCATTTATTTCTTGGTGGTATCCCTCTGATTGTTATGTCTTTGTTTTTGGAGTCTAATCAGTGGCAAGATATATCTACTCAAGGTTGGCTAGGTATGGGTTATGCAACTGTATTTGGAACTGCTTTTACCTACGGACTATTTTTCTACTTAGCCGCTAATGGTAATTTGACTAGCATTAGCGCTCTTATTTTCCTTACCCCAGTTTTTGCTCTCTTATTTAGTAACATTTTTTTGCACGAACAGTTGAGCAATTTTCAGTGGATAGGAGTTGGCTTAACGCTAATCAGTGTTTATTTAGTTAACCAACGTGCGGAAATAGCCCAACGTCTATCTACAGTTTTTGCGAAGTCTGAATCTCAAAACCCTTAGTTTAGGTCATTTTGTCGCTTTTGTTTGCCAAAATCGCGATCTCCTGCATAAGCTTTCCCTAAATCACTACTCATTTTGACCAGTTTTTCTGTATCCCAACTGTTGTCTTGAGAAGGTGATGACTTCTGTTTAAAGTAGTAGTTTAATTGATAAGGAATGTATAAGGAGCGAGAATCTGCAATAGGTTCTCGTTTTTTCACTGCTGTATCATCATTCTTATTTGAATGTACCCATTGTTTACTTACTTGGGATCCTGGCTTCTCTACGAAGAATCTCAAAATTTGTTTGATTTTTTGATAAATTTTGGTAAACATTTGTTAATTCTCCTAAGTTCTGTATAAGTTTATACTGTTAATTTTATATTTTTAGTATAACAAATTTAAAATCATAAAGATAGGTGTGGAAAAGCGACCCCTAAATGAGTAATGAGTAATGAGTAATAAGTAATGAGTAAGAAGTCTTTACGTCTTTAAGTCTCGAAGTCTCGAATTCTCGAAGTCTTTACGTCTTTAAGTAATGAGTTAAAGAATTAATGCGATCGCCCTTAAAAATTGGTTGACCCTAAAGGCTTATTCAGCTTGTAGGTTGGGCCCTTGGAACGAAACCGCTCTGAGATTACCTGCTCAAAATTGCCAGCCTTTACCAGTTAATGGTTTGGGGTCACAAATAACTTATGAAGTGGCGGAGAGCGCCTCCCAATAACTCAAGATTATTGACCAAAAAACAGCCTCTAAGGCGCTCTCCGCTTTCGCTGGCAATTTTGAGTAAGTTTATTGCACCCCAACATCAATATTTACTTAACTATATAATTAAATATTGATGCAAATCCTTAAAAACCCTCTTTCTCCCCTACTCCG
>NZ_JALKVM010000390.1:0-46644 GCF_057440575.1 Johannesbaptistia floridana | reverse complement strand
TTTTTGAGATTTTGTCTAAGAAATTAATGTATAGTAATATACATTTTATCCACAACTTAAGTAATTTTACTTAAAATTTCTCCCCCTCTCCCCTGCTCCCCCTCTCCCCCTCTCCCCTGCTATACAAGGGTTTCAGAGTTGCTTATAAAGGACAGCGCAATTTCGGGGGGCTTTTGATGATAACTGTAAACATCTATTTGCGAGCTTGCTATAAATGTAAATATAGTCACAAAACTGAAAAACGCTGTAGCTATTTTTATTAACA
Source organism: Johannesbaptistia floridana (assembly GCF_057440575.1). Lineage (NCBI taxonomy): Bacteria > Bacillati > Cyanobacteriota > Cyanophyceae > Chroococcales > Cyanothrichaceae > Johannesbaptistia > Johannesbaptistia floridana. The sequence continues at coordinate 46,379 of NZ_JALKVM010000390.1, read as the reverse complement.
AAAAAAGCTTACTGTCAGAGCAATTAGATAGACAGTAAGCATGAGAAAAATATTAATAATTAAACTGTAAATTAATAGTATCAGTTGTTAAAAACAATCAAGTAAAATTAGCAACTATTTTATTAGTTTTTTTTACCTCGTATTCATCGAAAACAGTTAAATTACCAGGTTTACAGCGCTTAACAGAAACGGTAATTCCTTGAGCACCTTCGTTTTTAAGATCTTCTAAATAACCATTGACTGAAGCTTCAGCATCGCTTGTCCCTAAAAAAGGTCCAAAGTAATAAGTACATTTAGGGTCGTCAGTAGTAATTTCTACCCAATAAGCCAATCCTAAAAAATTAAAAATTTCAATCAAGAACTCTTTCATTGTTATCTCCTGTTTAATTGTGAATCATTGTTAAAAAAGTTTGACAGTTTTGATATTTATCTACTTGTTTACTGTTATACAACCTATTTTTCTTTTTGCAAAGTACTTTGAGATATTTATTTTAGCTCTAGCTTCTCGCTTCGGCGTTGACGATAAATTTCGTAAAGGGCGATCGCTGTAGCTACAGAGGCATTAAGACTAGGAGTTTTACCTGCTAGGGGTATAGAAACGAGTACATCACAGGAGCGTTGAGTCATTAAACTTAGACCATCTCCTTCTGCACCTATTACTAATCCTATCGGTCCTTGGCTATCAAAATTGTCTAATACTTTACTATTTCCTGATACAGTGCCATAAAGCCAAAACCCGGCTTCTTTCAGTTTTTCCATGGCGCGAGATAGGTTAACCACCCTAGCTACTGGTAAATATTCTAAAGCTCCTGCGGCAGCTTTAACTACACCAGAAGTGATCCCCACCGCGCGTCTTTGGGGAATAATAATTCCTTGAGCGCCTAAAGCTTCTGTAGTTCTGATAATTGCGCCTAAATTATGGGGATCTTGAATACTATCGAGAATTACTATGACTGGTGCCTCGCTACTTGCCTTAGCTTGAGTAATCAAATCATCTAACTCTATATAAGTATAGGGAGAAATTTGAGCGGCAATACCTTGATGGTTAGCGTTGTTGGTAATTTGGGACAGACGACGCATATCTACTTCATCTATGACGGTGCCATTGGCTTTAGCTTGCATGATGAGAGAATAGAAACGCGAATCATAGTGTAATTTAGCTGTTACCCAAATGCGATTTATTTGGCGATCGCTCTCTAGAATAGATAAAACCGGATGACGACCATAGATTATATCTATATCTTGATCTTGCTCTTGGTCTTCTGGTTTTTTCCGTTCAACTTTTGGCACTGTTGCTAATTTTGGTTTAGCTTGTGCTGGATATTTTAAATTAGGTTTTCTTGATTTGTAGTTAGGTTTTTGATTCATAAGTTATAAATATTCTTTTTTAAGATAATCTTGTAGCACTTCAGGAACTTTAACCCTTCCATCAGGTTGTTGATAGTTTTCTAGGATAGCTGACATAGTTCTCCCTACAGCCAAACCCGAGCCATTAAGAGTATGTACAAATTCAGTTCCTTTTTTACCTGTCTGTTTGTAGCGAATATTAGCTCGTCTAGCTTGAAAATCTTTACAGTTAGAACAACTAGATATTTCGCGATACTTATCAACAGAAGGCATCCATACCTCTAGATCATAACATTTAGCAGCACTAAACCCTAAATCTCCGGTACATAATTCTAACACTCGGTAAGGTAATTTTAAAGCTTCTAAAATAGCACAAGCATCCTTAACCATTTGTTGATGTTCAGCCTCTGAAGTATCTGGCTTAACAATCTTAACTAACTCTACTTTATTAAATTGGTGCAATCTAATTAAACCGCGAGTATCTTTACCATAGCTTCCGGCTTCTCTACGAAAACAGGGGGTATAAGCACAGTGATTAATGGGTAATTGTGCTTCTGTCAAGATCTCCTCCCGATAGAGATTAGTCAGGGGAACTTCAGCAGTAGGAGTTAACCACAAATCATCATCGGCACATTTAAAACTTTCTGCTGCAAATTTCGGTAATTGTCCAGTCCCTGTTAAACTTTGGGTATTAACTAGTACTGGGGGCATTACTTCTACATAGCCGGCGGCGATTTGCCTATCTAGCATAAAATTAATTAAAGCCCTCTCTAAAGCAGCGCCGTCACCTACTAAATTAACAAAGCGACTTTGAGCAATTTTCACAGCCCGTTCAAATTCTAAAATTCCTAATTTTTCTCCTATTTCCCAGTGAGATAGTAGCTTATCTGTTTTTGGTTTATATTCATCCCCCCAGATTCTAATTTCTACATTGTCGGCTTCACTGGCACCTAGAGGAGTAGATTCACTAGGGAGATTGGGCAGTTGTTGGATAAATTCGGTTATTTCAGCTTTCAAAAGTTTTTCTTGAGGTTCTAATTCACCTATTTGGTTTTTTATTTGATTACCTTCGGCTTTTAGTTCCAAAATTTCGCTACTTTCAGGATTGGCACCACTTTTCATTTTTTGACCAATTAGTTTGCCAATCTCATTACTACGAGATTGTAGTTGGGATCGCTGAGTTTCTAATTCTAGTTGTTGTTTATCAAGAGTAAATAGGGTAGTTAGGTCAAATTCTTGATTTTTATGAGGATTACGCCGATTTAAACTTGCTTGTATGGCTTCAGGGTTGTTTCTAATTTGCTTAATATCTAACACTAGTTTTGATACTCCATAATTTCTAGAGCAATTTTAATTGTTTTTGAGCCTTTAGTAAGGTATTTTTCCAATCTATTTCTTCTTCCTCTCCATCTAGAAGTTGTTTTGCTGTTGCCAGCATTTCTGTGGCAATGTCTTGAAGATGTTCTTGATTTTCAATATACTTATTCAAAGCTTCTAGGGGATCTAAACTATTGCCTACGCTAAATTCAGGAATACGTGGTGCAGACATTGGTGAGATTAATTCTGGAGAAACAATTGATTGATGGGCTGAGGCTAGAGCTTCTCTGAGGTTACTGAGATAGATTTGATCTACTTGTTCGGGGTTTAGTTGATAAATTAATCTAACTACTTTGTCGGTGACAGACTTTTTGGCGATCTCCTCTATTATTTTTGCTTCTGGTTGATTTGATTTAGATACATCTACTTTAATTGTACAAAATTCCCTAGCTGGTAGAGGGCAAAATTCCCATATTGCTTTGCCTTTTTCTAGTTCAACAAATACATAGCCTTTGGTTTCTTTTTCTTCGGAAAAATCAACTCTTTCTATACTGCCTGGGTAAATTACTGGGGGATCGTTACTAGGATTAAGATTTTGATGTTTATGAACATGTCCTAAAGCTACATAGTCTATTTCTGGTCGTATCAGTAAAGACATGGGCACAGTAAAGCCTTTTCCCACGGCTAAAAATCTTTCGGCGCCAATATTTGCCCTATCTGCCATCAGATGTCCTAGTAAAACTGTGGGAATTTCGGGATCAAGACTACGTACTTGGGCTTCTAAAATTAGTTGTAGCTTTTTAATCAGTAGTTTTTCAACTTCTGATAAAGATAAGCCTTCGGTTTCTTCCCGACTCATCAACACACCATGATTTTGCCAAGGGAGAGTGATTATTTGTATCTCCCCATTAGCCGTGGTGAGACGATGGGTACCAATTTTTTCTCCCACAATAAATCCTGGTACTGCTAATGTTCTATATATAGATAGACTTGCTCCCCCACCCCCTCCAGAATGTTGATCGTGGTTACCCACCAGTAAGACTGTGGGTATATTTGCATCTGCTAAACGTCTAAATTGACTAGCAAAAGCTTCGTGTATGTATGGAGGAGGTGTGGCATCGGGAAAAGCATCACCGCCAAATAAAACTAAGTCTACTGGTTCGGCGATCGCCCTATCGATACACATACTCAATGTTTTACTAAAATCTTCTAGACGAGTATTAACCCTCGTTTCTGGATTAATTTTTCCATGGGAGAATCCACTCCCTATATGGGTATCTGATAGATGTAAGATTTTAATAGTCATAAAAAATTTTTTGTACCTAGTTAGCTCTATGTCTCAGCAAATTGATTTAATTTTATATAGTAAACCAGGCTGCCATCTCTGTGAGGGTTTAGAGGAAAAGTTAGAGGCTATTAACTCTCTCAATCTTCATTTAGAGGTTCGCGATATTACTACTCAACCTCAGTGGTTTAACCTTTATCAATACTCAATTCCCGTGCTTTGTTTTCACTACCAAGGAAACGAATATTCTCTCCCACGTTTTTCTCCCCGTACTTCTGTAGACAAAATTGCGGAAATTATTGCACAAAAATACAGTATTCTTTGTGAGTCAACCCCAAAAGAACTATAAATTATTTTTTTGTAAAATCTCCAGAAGTAGCTGACTAAAACTTTCATCACCTATGCGTTGTAGGGCATCTTGCAGAATTCTGGGATCTAATTCGGTCTGTTTACATGGTACTAATAACACCAAATGAGCAATCAGTTGTTGTAAATCTTCGTGGATTTTTTGGCGTTTAGATTCGAGTAATTTGACAGTACGACGTACGGAGCGTTCCCTACGTAACTCAGCCGCTAAAGCATCTGGCTGGGAGTAATCAGACATAATTTAAGTTTCCCTGATTATTTCTGTTGTCTATAATTTAAACTCATCTTTCCTATAAGTTGGGGCTATTATTAAGGGAAAGTAAAATATATCAAGATTTTAATAAAAAAGTATATAAAAGTTCACAACAGTCGCGCTGAAATCTATCTCAGGTACCATAACTCAGATCTTGCATCTTTATCCAAAGTTACTTGTGATGGTTAAGTAATGAGTTTTGAAGTTTTGAAGTTTTGAAGTCATGAGTAAGAAGTAATGAGTAAGAAGTGATGAGTAATGAGTTTTGAAGTAATGAGTAACGAGTAAGAAGTCTTGAAGTTTTGAAGTCTTGGAGTTAAAGAATTAATGCGATCGCGCTTTAAAATTGGTTGACCGAGTGCAAGATCTTAGGAAATACGAGAAATGAACTTTTTCTGAGGTTAATTTAGTACATAAGTACTGGTGGAAGATGTGGATTGATCCTGATGAGAATCATTAGTTAACATATATTAATTAACTCAAAATAAGTTTTTTAATATGCTATTAGATTTAATTCCCTGGAGAATTTCTCTAGACACAGTAACAATCGCCGCCTGCTGTATTTGGGCATTAGCTCTATATCTGGGTTTGGCTTCTTTTAAAGAGTGGATTACAGAGCAATTATATCGCTGGTTCAACTTTGCTGAACGCTTTATGTACACTTCTGTTCAAGAATTTGAGAAAACAAGAGTGGCGCGAGAATCCCAAAATGCTTTTTATGCTTCTCTGTTTAGCATCATGCCTTTTTTAGCTTTGGGTATTGCTTTTAACTACGCTGTTGAATATAGTTTAGGTAGAAGTTGGGGCCTCAGCTTAGCTATGCTTGCTTGTGTAGCTTCTGCTGTCTATGATTTGGGGCGCCGCAATACACAATAACTAAAATTTACTATGTTAGCTTTTCTCCCGGCGATCGCCCCTGTAGCTTTAATCATACTAATTGGGTATATAGCTCATAAGTTATTAAAGGATATAGAAACTAAGAGTTTATCTCAAATTACTGTTTATATTCTCGCTCCGGCTTTGGTAGCTGACAGTCTCTATAAAACAGATGTTTCAGTAAAAAGTATCACAGGACTAGTAATAGGGTTTGTGGTTACATCTTCAATAATATACATGTTAGCGAAGTTGTGCGGGAGAATTATAAAATTGTCTCCAAATTTGAAGACTAGTTTGGTGGCAACAAGTTTGTTTCCGAATAATGGTAATTTAGGTTTATCAGTAATTACTTTTGCCTTTGGGGAAATAGGTTTAGAAAGAGCAGTTATTTATTTAATTGCTTCTAGTATATTAACTTTTGGCTTAGGACCAGCTTTACTAGCAGGTAATGGGTTAGGGTATGGATTGCGTTTAACCTGGAAATTACCGTTGTTTTGGGCGATAGTTTTAGGTTTAACTTGGCGTTTACTGGGGTTATCTTTACCGTTTAATCTGCAAAAGGGTATTGAAATTCTGGGAGGAGCTGCTATTCCAGTTGCTTTAATTATTTTAGGGATGCAGTTAGCTGTAACTACTTTTACCCTGAAAAAAAATGAGTTGATTGGTGTATTTTTGCGTTTAATTGTGGCCCCAGCTATTGCTTTAGCTATGGGTTATCTTCTCAAGTTAGAAGCTATTGATTTACAGGTTTTAGTTATACAAAGTGCGATGCCTACGGCAGTTAATACAGTGGTTTTGGTCTCAGAATTTGGAGGAGATATACCATGGGCAGCAAGGGCGATTGTCGTTTCAACTTTAGCTAGTTTTTTTACTTTGCCTGTATGGTTACTGATTGTTAACTCAATTTAATTAGTTAGACAAAAAATATCATCTTTACATGGAGAATTCCTGCCTCATAAAAAGGTTCTCCTACTACTTGAAAACCTAACTTTTTATAGAAATGTTGAATATAAACTTGAGCATTAATAATAACTTGTGCTTGAGATTCACAAAGAGAAAGGGCTTTTTGCATTAATAGGGTAGCGATCCCCTGACCACGGGCTTCTGGTAATACAGCGAGGCGCTCAATTTTAGCGGTTTGAGCATCTAACAGACGAATTCTGGTAGTGCCGACCGGAATACCATCTAGATAAGCTAGGAGATGTTGGGCATCTGAGTCATAACCATCAAATTCTAACTCTTCGGGTACGTTTTGTTCTTGTTGAAATACACGAGACCGTATATGTTTAAGGGGGGTTTGATAATCTGAGTAATTAACTATTGATATTGAGATCATGGTCTGATTGTGCGATCGCCTGTTTGGTTTTGTTTCTATTAAATGAACTTTTTTCCAGATAAATTAATACTTTTGTTCTAGTGCAAGATGTGAGTAATAACAAAAAAACTTGACTCTCAAGTAAAAAAATATATTATATAGATAAGAATTTTAAATATTCTAACATTATAACTAAAAAGTTATGAAAGTCACTAATCAAATTACTGTGAAATTGATAAAAAATGTCAAATATAACTAACCTTAAGCAAAGGCAAATAAATACTTTAAGAACTATCCTAACGTCATTTAAAAATGATCTGACTAACACTTCTACAGAACGAATAGAAACACTAGAAACAATTATTAATAATCTAGAACAAGATTTAAGTGATAGTCAGCGAAGACAAAGCAGAAGAACTCTCAGCTCTTTTCAATCAACTCAAGTAGAAGATATAGGTATTGATAATACTAACAGTACAGTTGAGACAGATGATGATAATGATGTGATCAGGGGCACCGCTAGTGCAGTAGCAGAAGGAATTCAACAGTCAGCTTTTGCTACAGGAATTGAGAATTTTCAAGGAATGTTTGCAACTAGAGGTGGTAACGACAAAATAGTTGGAAAAGCTGAGACTAAAATCGAAAATTCTGAAGCTGAGCAGGTAGACAGTACTACTGTGGGAATTAATAATACTCAAGGTATACTGACAACTGAAGATGGTAATGATCAAGTCAAGGGCGAAGCTGTAGCTATAGCCACAAAAAAAGGAGATTCTTCTTTTCTATTTAATTTTCCCTTTGCTACAGGAATTATCAATTCTCAAGAGATTATCACAGGTGATGGTGATGATCTGGTTATAGGAAGATCTCAAGTTTTAGGTGAAGGTGAGGATATTTTTGGTGTTGCCGTAGGAATTGATGATACTCAAGGTTCAATTGAGACGGGTGATGGTTATGATGAAGTTATAGGAAGAAGTGAAATTACCTTAAAAGGTGATGCAGCTAATGCTATAGCTTTGGGAATCGATATTTTTGAAGGTTTTTTTAGAAGCAGAGAAGCTTTAATTGACAATAGTTCTGGTAATCTGACTATTACAGCAACTGCTCAAGCTACTGCTGAAAGTACAGATGGATTAGCGGAAGCCTTGGCAAGAGGGTTGCAAAATTTCTTTGGGCTCTCACAAGTTCGTACTAGTGACGGCAATGATCTGATTAGGGGAAGAGGTGAAGCTATAGCTAAAAGTACCAATGACTCTGCTGATTCCCTAACGGCCGGTATTTTTAACTTTGGCAATATAATCACGGGAATAGGTGATGATTTAGTAGACGGTAAAAGCGAAGCGGTAGCTATAGCTAATTTGAATGCTGTTGCTTCGGCAATAGGAATCAACAATAATGCCAACAATAATAGCACTGGAAAGATTGCTACTGGTGAGGGGAATGACACTATTAGGGCAACAGCTGATGCTACAGCAAATAATTCCTCAGCCATTGGTATTTTTGGTTCTGGCGAAATCAAAACTGAAGATGGTAATGACATAATTAGGGCAAGAGCTAATGCTGAGGGAAGTAACGCAGAAGCGATCGCTATCCAAAGAGCAAAAATTTATCTAGGGGATGGCAATGATACAATCACAGCTCAAGCTATTGGCACTGGAGTTAAGCTTGGTGTTGAAGATGTATTTATTGATGGAGGTAGTGGTCAAGATATCTTGGCTATTCAAAACGGCACAGGTACAATTATCGGAGGTTCAGACGAAGATGATCAGATTATTTTAGAAGGTTCTGCCTATGACTATACTTTTACAGAGCTTCCCTCTTTATCTTCAGGAGTCTCTATTACCAATAGTGCCAACTCCACAAATTTAACAGTCAGTGAAGTAGAGATATTTGTATTTGGTGAGGGTAACTCAAAGGAAAGTTTTACCTTTGCCCAGATATTTCAACTTAATGCCCTAAGAAATAAAGTTATCTTAAAATTTGGGCAAATACCTAACCAACTGCAAACAGCAGCTTTTATTGATGGAGAATTAGTTGGCACAGCAACGGGAGCTCAAAATGAAATAGTACCTAGTGTACTCCCTTTTGAGATCTTTGCTTTAGATAGTGAAGATTCTGGTCCTCGAAGAAGTAATCGTGTCGATAGAACTTGGTTTGACCAAAAGCAAGGAATTGGTATTGTAGATGGAGATGATAGAACTCGTGCTACGAAAAAAACAGTTGATGGCGATGAAATTCTGGGAATTGCAGTTACTGATTTTAACGCATTAGCAGCAGATTTGGAGTTGTTTAAAGTTAATAGCACAGATGGAGCTGAAATTAAAGTAGAAGCTTTACTTGAGGGAAATTCAGTTCACTCGGAAATCTTTTCTCTAGGTGAAGGATTAATTAGAAAACAAATGCTCAACTTTTTTAGTGAAAATCCCTTCGATACTTTGCATATTTCCGCTAATGATGCAGATACAACTTTTAACTTCAAAGAAGTTACACTAAGTGCTTTCAATGTATGAAAAACAAAAGTTAAGTGTCACAAATAGCAAACTATAGTTAATTTGTGGGGAGTTCATCAAAAACACACCTCCCCATCACCTATGCTTGATAAGGAACTCGCCAAACCTTTGTATAGCTCCAGGGCTGTTTCGTTCTTGACAAAGAAAATGGTGAGGAGGAGCAGGGAGCACCGGAGCACGGGAGCTTCAACAGAGGGGATTTTTTGCTAATAATAAATCACCTTTTTTCTAATAATAGCTAAAAAGAGCGTCAACTTTTGTGGTGTCTAGCTTCTAGCTTACGACAAAATTTTAGAACGAAACAGCCCTGGTATAGCTCCAGGGCTGTTTCATTCTTGACAAAGAAAATGGTGAGGAGGAGCAGGGAGCACCGGAGCACGGGAGCTTCAACAGAGGGGATTTTTTGCTAATAATAAATCACCTTTTTTCTAATAATAGCTAAAAAGAGCGTCAACTTTTGTGGTGTCTAGCTTCTAGCTTACGACAAAATTTTAGAACGAAACAGCCCTGGGTATAGCTCCGGGAGAGGGGGAGAAATTTTAAGTAAAATTACTTAATTTGTGGATAAAATGTATATTACTATACATTAATTTCTTAGACAAAATCTCAAAAAGCACAAACCCACAAGTTGCGGCTTTTGTCAAGTTTTATGTTAAGAAAGATGTTTATTTCAGGATAGCCCCATCACAAGGCTATCCTGAAATAAACTCTAAAAGAGTTTGGGAATAGATTATGCTTATTTACTGAGAATTACCAACCTTGTTCTGCCTTATTCAGTATATATTCAGCTACATCTTGAATTTGAGTATCATCTAGACGATTTGCAAATGCAGGCATAGCATTTTTACCATGAATAATTTGATAAGTAATAGCATCCAAAGAGTTCATACCATATTTTTCCAAGGCTTCCTTCTTCAAGGTTTTAGCACCATTTATTACATTTAAACCCCCAGCGTGGCAGGCAGCACAATTAGCACTAAACACTTTAGCACCATTATTTATATCAGCCAAACTATTGCCCATACCAATAGTTAAAGTAAAGATAACAGCCAAAACTACAATTAATTGTTTCATTGACAAGTGTTCTCCTGAAATTGCTTATCTAAGCTTCAATATTGGTAAAAATAGAGATAAATGTCAAAAGACACAGTGTCAAAGAATTTCTGGATCTTTTGGCATTTATATAGAGGATGATGTGATGATTACAAAATATTAAGCTTAGTGTAACCATATCCAAATTTTGATATGATTACGCCAGATATTTGAGTAAATATAAAATTAATTATGAAATTTGGGATTGATATGGGACATAACTGTCCCCCTCATGATATCGGTGCTTCTGGTATTAAACAAGAAGACGACTTAAATAAAGATGTTGGTACTCGTCTGATGGGTAAATTATCTTCAGCAGGTCATAGTGTTATTAATTGTACTCCTTCTGCTGCTTCAAGTTTAACTGACTCTTTGAGACAAAGAGTTAATAAAGCAAATTCAGAAAGAGTTGATATTTTTGTATCTATTCACTTTAACGCTTTCAAACCCACGCATCTAGCTATGGGGTCAGAAATTTTTGCTATAAGTAATGCGGCGAAAGGCATTGCCGGTAAAGTGTTAGATGAAATCGTGAAACTAGGTTTTAAAAATAGAGGTGTAAAAAGTAGAAACTTTTTTGTGATCAAAAATACTTTCATGCCAGCAATTCTAGTTGAGTGTTGTTTTGTTGATTCAGTAGCAGATATGGCGTTGTTTAATGCTGAAGAAATGGCAGAAGCAATTAAAATAGGTTTAATCGGGGAAGAAAAAATTGAGAATCCAGAACCTGAACCTGCTACTTTAAAAATTACTACACCAACTCTGCTTAAGCCTTCAACTTTACAATCTTCTGATTTACCTCAAGACACTTTGGTTAATATCGATGTGGGAAGTTACCCTGTGTTGGATTTCCAATTAGAAGAAGGGCATTATTATGTAAAATGGCCTGATAAAACCAAAGCAGGACGAGATGAGCATTTTATTTTTGCACAACATGGTGAGATTGTAGAATAGAGTACAATTTCTCACTGAAGCGATCGCTATCCAAGGAGCAAAAATTTATCTAGGGGATTGCCATAATACAATCATAGCTCAAGCTATTGGCACAGGAGTTAAGCTTGGTGTTGAAGATATAGTGAGGTAGTTTACACCCAAAACGTAAAATTTTCTAACAATAGTAATTATGTCAACTAAAATTCAAGCTGAAGAGTTCTATGATAACTTTGCTGAGAAATATGATGCTACCTTTAAAAATCCCAGATTTAATGGTCAACACATTAAAGAAATTGGCAAGATTTTTTATAAGTACCATCGAAATGCTCAAGGCACTGTTCTCGACATTGGTTGTGGAACTGGATTGTTAAAAGATTTACTTAATGAAGCTTTAGACTACACTGGCATTGATCTTTCTGGAAATATGCTTCACTATGCTGCTAAACGAGGCTACAAAACAATTCATGAACCTATGGAAAATGCTCTGAGTAAAATTCCAGATTCCTCATACGATTTTGTCTTTGCTCTAAGTTGCTTACTATTAGTTGAAAATATTTCCCAAATCTTAAATGACATTAATAGAATTGCTCGTCAAGCAATTTTTCTGAGTATTGAGCAACTTCCAGAAGAGCAAATTAAAAAGGGTCCTGTTGCATCCTATGATCACTCATGGGTTACTATTTCAGATTTTTTTTTGAAACCTAAAGAAGATTACCTGATTCAAGGTTGGACTTCTCCTACAACAGGTATTGACATACAAACGAGAATAATTTATATCTCGAAATAAGCCAAGATCTGGTTCACGCCGGATGAGAGTGCCTTTATGTTGACTAAAAAATCAATTAGAGCAGGGTTTTTTTCTGGACAAAATAAAAAGGATTATCATTAGCTTCATTCTCAAGCTTGCAGAAAATTTTCACTAATTTTATTAACGATCTCGTGGGAGATCCGCTTCGCGGTGCGCCCCTTAGGATACAAAGATTATAGAGAATTAACCATAAACTCAGACCAAAGCACCTTTGCCAAAAGATGCTTTGGTGTGAGTAGAAAAGGCTTACGCCTGTAGAATCTCCCAAAAAAAACGCAGAAAAGCTTAAAATAAAAAGTTGGACTAGTAACTAAGTAGTTGAGAAAAAAATAAAAATATTTATGAACGTTAGAGTTAGAATAGCACCAAGTCCTACAGGAAATTTACATATAGGTACAGCAAGAACAGCAGTATTTAACTGGCTATTTGCCCATCATCACCAAGGGAAATTTATATTAAGAATAGAAGATACAGATACAGAGCGATCGCGCGATGAATACACAGAAAATATTAAATCTGGTTTACAGTGGCTAGGATTAAACTGGGATGAAGGACCTTATTTTCAGTCCGAAAGACTAGATTTATACCGCCAAGGAATCCAAACCCTCCTAGACAAAGGTTTAGCCTATAGATGCTATTGCACTACAGAAGAACTAGAACAGATGCGGGAAAAACAAAAACAGAGAAACCAAGCTCCCCGCTACGACAATCGCCACCGAAACTTAACACCAGAAGAAGAGGCTAAATTCATAGCAGAAGGAAGAAAACCAGTAATTCGCTTTAAAATCGACGATGAAGAGACAATTATTTGGCAAGACCAAATTAGGGGACAAGTTACCTGGAAAGGCAGCGACCTCGGTGGAGATATGGTAATTGCTAGGCAACCAGAAAACGAAGGTGAAACTTTTGGTCAACCCCTCTACAACCTAGCAGTGGTAATAGATGATATTGACATGAAAATCACCCACGTGATTAGAGGAGAAGACCACATAGCCAATACAGCCAAGCAAATTCTCCTGTATCAAGCCTTTGATGCTACAGTTCCTATCTTTGCCCATACTCCCCTAATTCTCAATACTGAAGGACGAAAACTCTCTAAACGCGACGGTGTTACCTCCATAGATGACTTTAAAAATATGGGTTTTATCTCCGAAGCTATGGTTAACTATATGACTCTTTTGGGATGGACTCCCCACGACTCAACCCAAGAAATATTTACTCTAGATGATGCCGCTAAAGAATTTACTCTAGATAGAGTGAACAAAGCTGGGGCTAAATTCGATTGGGCTAAACTAGATTGGTTAAATAGTCAATATTTGCACAAGTTACCCCCAGAAAAACTAGTTGATTTATTGATACCCTACTGGGAAAATGCTGGTTATCAGATAGATGTAGAGGGGAATAAAGCTTGGTTACTACAATTAACAGCCCTAATCGGTCCAAGTCTTACCCGTCTGTCTAATGCCGTAGCAGAAAGTAGCTTGTTGTTTGGGGAAAATCTCTCACCAGATGCAGAAACTCTAGAATTTCTCGGCCAAACAGAAGTTAAAACAGTAATAACAGAAGTATTAACTAATCTCCCAGAAGCAGGGACTCTCACGGAAGAAACAGCCAAAGAAATTATTAAACAAATTAGTAAGAAGTTGAAAGTAAAAAAAGGTTTAGTAATGCGTTCTCTACGCGCTGGCTTGATGGGCAAATTACATGGACCTGATTTGACACAATCTTGGTTACTACTCAATCAAAAAGGATTAGATCAAATTCGCTTACAACAAGCACAAGATTATCAATAAGTTAAGTTTAGGAAAATCATAGTGGTATATAAAATTGGATTACTAGGAATGGGTACCGTAGGCAGTGGGACAGCCTCAATTATTCTTAATCCCCAAGGACGGCACCCCTTGTTACAAGAAATTACAATCGCCCAAGTAGGAGTACGATCTTTACATAAAAAAAGAGAGATAGATCTGCCTAAAGAACTAATGACAACTGATTTAGAAGCAATTGTCACAGATCCGGATATAGATATCGTAGTGGAATTATTGGGAGGATTAGAACCAGCGCGATCGCTCATTCTTAAAGCTATTGCCTCTGGTAAACACGTAGTAACCGCTAACAAAGCCGTAATCGCCCGTTACGGAGACGAAATTTATACCGCCGCTAATCAAGCTAAAGTATATGTACTTATCGAAGGGGCAGTGGGAGGAGGTATTCCCGTAATTGAACCCTTGAAACAGTCTTTAGGCGCCAATCGCATCGAAAGTGTGATGGGAATCGTCAACGGCACTACCAACTATATTCTTACCCAAATGAGTCAAGTGGGGGCAAAATATAGTGAAGTCCTTGCCGAAGCCCAAAACTTAGGCTATGCAGAAGCAGACCCCACGGCAGATGTAGAGGGTTTAGATGCCGCAGACAAAATTAGTATTCTCGCTTCTCTAGCCTTTAATAGTCGTGTGAAACGAGACCAAGTTTACACAGAAGGAATTTCTAAAATAGACTTGATTGACCTAAACTATGCAGAAGAACTCGGATTTGTAATCAAACTGCTGGCGATCGCCAAAAAAAGCGATTCACAAAAGTTAGAAATGCGCGTTCATCCCACCTTAGTACCTCAAGATCATCCCCTAGCAAGTATTAACGATGTTTACAATGCGATTTTAATTCAAGGAGATCCCATTGGACAAGTAATGTTTTTTGGCCCTGGTGCTGGTGCTGGTCCTACAGCCAGTGCCGTAGTATCAGACATTATGAATATAGTAGGGGTGCTCAAAAGCAGTGGAAAAACCGATATTTTAGACCCCCTATTAAGTTGTTCTCACCAAGAATACCGCGAAGTTACGGGGATAGAATCTATACAAACCAGATTTTATGCGCGTTTTCTCAGTGAAGATTTACCAGGAGTAATTGGAGAAGTGGGTACCTGTTTTGGTAAATATCGTGTTAGCTTAGAATCAATAGTTCAAATTGGATTTCAAGATAAGTTAGCTGAGATTGTCGTAATTACCCATCAAGTTAAAGAAGGAAATTTTCGACAAGCCCTCGCAGAAATTCAACAAAGTACTTCTATAGTTAGTATTCCCAGTGTATTAAGAGTTTTGTAAAAAGTTTATTTACAATGTTGAAATGGCTGCTATACCTTCTGATAACTAGCGTGGCGATCGCCAATAGCTCTGTCAAAGGACAGGTTCCTCAAGATCATCAAAATGTAGCTCCTTTGTGTCCAGAACCAATTCTCTCTCGTCTGCAAGAACACACAGTGACTGGTGGAGAATCTATTCAAACTATAGCTGCCCAATATAACCTAACTCCCCGGAGTATCGAACAAAATAATCCCACTTTAAACACTGATACTCCCCCAGAAGGAACAATATTAATTATTCCACCTATTAACGGTGTAGTTGTAGAAGTCCCCCCCCAAGCAACTTGGCAAGACTTAGCCTCAGCCTACGGGGTAGGGGCTGATTTACTCTTTGAAATCAACGGATGTCAACCCTTAGGGAAGCAAGTGTTTATTCCTGGTGTAATTTGGCAAGTAAAAGACCCCACCGCCGTAGATAACTACACTGGTTTGAGGGGTTATCCTCTCCCCACTGATGCTACTGTGGGTTTAGCTTATGGTTGGCAAGATGAGAAAACAGAGGGTAATGGTTTATTTCATAGTGGGATGGATTTACTAGCTGAGTCTGGTACCCCTGTACTTGCCGCTGAATCAGGTCAAGTAGTCTTTGTCGGTCAAGAGGGGAATTACGGCAATTTAATCGTGATCAATCACTCTGGCGGTAGACAAACTCGGTATGCCCATTTAGCTACAATAGAAGTTGAGGCGGGACAAGAAGTTAACTTAGGAGATAGATTAGGAACTGTTGGCACAACTGGATTACCAGATTTAAAAGCTCCTCACTTGCATTTTGAAGTGCGCTATCGAACTTCTATGGGTTGGATAGCCCAAGATCCCAGCATTCATTTTCAAAGATAATAAAAAATCATAAATTTAATCATGGCAACATTACAAAAACGCCGCAAAGAAAATATTGACGGCAACTTCTACGTAGACGAAACTTGTATCAACTGCGATACCTGCCGCTGGATGGCACCTTCTATTTTTAGGCAAGTAGGAGAGAAATCCGTAGTCTATCAGCAACCATCAGCAGATAAACAAGAGTTAAAGGCTTTACAAGCTTTGTTAGCTTGTCCAACAGCATCGATTGGTACAGTTAATAAACCTACTAAAATTAAATCAGCCCAAACTAGCTTCCCAATTCCTATCGCTCTTAATGTTTATCATTGTGGTTATCACTCCGCTAATTCCTATGGCGCCGCTAGTTATCTAATTCAAAGACCTGAAGGTAATATATTAGTTGATTCTCCCCGCTTTACACCACCTTTAGTCAAAGAGATAGAAGCAATGGGAGGAATTAAATACCTCTATCTTACTCATCAAGACGATGTAGCGGATCATGATAAGTATCAGAAACATTTTGGTTGTCAAAGAATTCTTCACGAAGATGATTTAACCAAAGCTACAGCAGGAGTGGAAATTAAATTATCTGGATTGGAACCTTTTACTCTAGAATCAGATCTATTGATTATTCCTGTACCAGGTCACACGAAAGGACATACGGTGCTACTCTATAATAACCAATTTCTGTTTACTGGCGATCATTTAGCCTGGTCTCCTCAATTAGGTCATTTATTCGCCTTTCGCCATGTTTGTTGGTACTCTTGGTCAGAATTGTATAAATCTATGGAGAAACTCTCTAATTATTCTTTTGAATGGGTTCTACCTGGACATGGACGCCGCTTTCATGGCAGCAAAGATACTGTTAAAACTCAAATGCAGCAATGTCTTGAATGGATGAAGAGTAAAACAACAATATTAAACTAAAGCTCTCGCACGAGACCGCACCTTGTAGGTTGGGTTGAGATCAGATCTTGCATCTTTACCCAAAGTTACTGGTTGTGGATGAATAGTGAGTTTTGAAGTAATGAGTTTTGAAGTAATGAGTTTGAAGTCTTGAAGTGAAAGAAGTTTTGAAGCAGCATTAGTAGGGTGTGTTAGGGCGCAGCCCGTAACGCACCAAACATGAGTTTTGAAGTAATGAGTTTTGAAGTCTTGAAGTAATGAGTTAAAGAATTAATGCTAAACACTTAAAAATTGGTTGACACTCAAGGCGTATTCAGTATTTTTATTTTAAATATACAAACTCAAAATTAAAAACCTTTTTAACGTTTATTTAGGGCTACCTACTTAATAAATTTTGGTAGTATAATAAGAGGAGAAGCGTTGAAAGAACAAACAACTTTTAAGTGAAAGACTGTCAAACTGAATTCTGATCAAAACTATCAGAGATAAATATGCCAGCTAAAGATATCTACCATAATTGCGTAAAAACTGCTCTAATCAAAGATAGTTGGACAATTACCAATGACCCCCTTAGTTTAAAATGGGGTAAAAAGGATTTATATGTTGACTTAGGAGCAGAACAACTGATCGCCGCTGAGAAAGCCAAAACTAAAATTGCAGTGGAAATCAAAAGTTTTACTGGTTTATCAGAAATGAATGAGCTTGAAAAAGCAGTTGGTCAGTATATTGTATACCATGATGTACTTGCTCAAGTTGAACCAGAGCGAAAACTTTACTTAGCTGTTCCTCAAGAGGTAGCCACTGGACTGTTTGAAGAACCTATAGGAGAACTATTGTTAAAAAATAACCGTGTTTGTCTTTTAATTTTTGATTCTAGAACGGAGGTTATTGTGAAATGGATACCTTAGCTCAAGATAGGCAGATTATTGAAAAAATTATAAGTGATTATGCGGATATTCCCTATGCCCATGGGGACATTAAACGCCATCGCATATTTGATCGCGATCGCGATCACTATTTGTTAATGATTGTGGGCTGGGAAGATATTCGTCAAGTCCATGGGTGTATAATCCATATAGAAATTATTGATGGGAAAATTTGGATTCATCGTGATGGTACAGAAGATGGAGTGGCCAGAGATCTTTTAGATGCAGGTATTCCGAAAGAGCGTATTGTGTTGGGATTTAAGTCTCCTGGAGTGAGGAAATATACCGGTTTGGCGATCGCCTAATTGGTAACTATATACAACTCAAAAGTTTCACTAGTTCACCTTTGTTACACTACCGATAAAGAGTCAGTTCGTTTTATGCGCACTGAGCTTCACTTCTCCTTAGGTAAAGATCTCATATCACTCGCACCAGAACTTATGTACTAAATTAACCTCAGAAAAAGTTCATTTCTCTTGACCCTAAGATCTTACAAAGGTCAAGCAATTTTTAAGCGTTGAGCATTAATTCTTTAACTCATTACTTAAAGACGTAAAGACTTCAAGACTTCTTACTCATTACTCATTACTCATTACTCATTACTCAACCACAACCAGTAACTCTGGGTAAAGATGCAAGATCTGAGAAGATGCGAGGGTCTGAGTCAACCCAACTTACAAACTTCTGCTATGTTTCATTTTCAGGGCCAGAATATGTTCACAAGGTCCTTTATATAGTTTGTTTTGTTTGTGCCAATAACAATTGCACTCTGCTTGGATCATTCGTTGGTCGGCATCAATGGTTAATGATGTGTTATGAGTTTTATGCTTATCGGTGACTTCTCCTTGTAAAGTATATGCTTCTGTATTGTCTGTAGTAAAATGTGAGATGGTAACTTGATTATCTGATAAAAAGCGAGTTGCTTTAGCTTCTCTTTCATTGGCAAAACGTAGTTTATCCATTGGTAGGGGTTCGCGAGTTAGTTCTCGAATACGATATACTTTTTTGTTAAGGTCGTAAATTGCTCTACCTGCTTGAGTATATGCTCCCAATGCCCCTAAAATTACTCCAGGATTCATGTTGAGACGTTTTGCTAAATCCTCAGGGTTTTCCGCCCATTTTTCTTTGAGGGAATTGAAAATATACTGTTTTGTCCAACGATCTATTTCAGTACGAGATGCCATCAAATCAAAGTTTCCCGAATTAGACCAGTCATTAGCGGTCCATCCCGATAACCCAAGAGTAAAAGACATATCTCCTAAATCGGCAATATAAAAAGAAGGCATTCCTGTACCCAATAGGTGAACTGTAAATTTTTTAGCGATAGGAATTAAACGTTCTAAGATGTGGATACGACGGCGACCCCAAATTCTAATTTCTTGTTCTTCTTTTCCTGTATAAGGCGATCTCCCACAGATTAATTCAATATTCCAAGGCTCAAAGATTACTTTTATGGGTTGACCTGGGGTTAGGTGGTAACGCATCCCGCGAGGACCTTTTTTTTCTTGATGACGTCGCAGAATCAAGCAGATATTATGGATATCCATTGGGTGTAGGTCAAACTCGATTGTGGGTAAAGACATTGCTGAACTTACCTGTAGGAATCCTCTTACCCAGCTATCAGGCAGGTCGATTTTGACTTCTTTAAATGATTCTTCATGGCTGGTTTCTACTTCAAAACCAGAAGGATCAATGGTGAATTGGGTGGTTTTACAACTACGGATTTTTTGAAATTCATTATACAAGGCGGCGGAGTAATCAATGTTGGTAGTACCGCAGGCAAATTCTTTGATGTTTTGGAATACTTCGTAACTTGCGCCAAGTCTACCATAGGTTGATTCGTCCTGACTAAAGCACTCGAAGAACACCTCGTCTGGATGAACAGTGATAACCGGGTCGAATACATACCACCTCTTTTGATAGAGATAGTCGTAGTATTGTCTTTGGGCTATGTAAAAAGATTTCTTTTTTTCATCACTGATTCTTTGCAGTTGGCTTAGTTCTTCTTCAAGGGTTGTTATTTTCTCTCTTACTTCTTGTTGTAAATATACTACTCCTAGCTGCAACTCAAGGTCATCTTGTTGGGCTCGCCATTGTTTATAGGCTTCTCTATTTTTGGGTTTGAAGCGCAAATCTGATACTACCACATGATGTAACGCGCTTATAGCTTCACGGAAGTTAATGTTTTGTCTTAGTTCACCGATAAAGTAAGTAGGTTGTCGTTGGATGTCCGGTGCAAAGAACATCTGAGTATTATAATTGGTTTGTTGAATGGTGGTGTTGTTTGTATATGTGTAATTAAATTTCATAGTTGTTTTTTCCTGTTGTTAATAAATCTTTTTTTTGTGAATCACGGAGAGAGAAGATATATTTGATGATTGCCTTTTTACAGCGAGAAAGAATTTTTATCCTTCAACACCTCGCTTCCATTACTTCCTTAAGCTGAATAGGCATTTCGATGTCAGGATATTGCTTCTTAATTTTTAACATGATTTGAATTGCTTGTGCTTTATCAGCGATCGCCATAGTGACGGATTGTCTGGTCAATATTTCGGCTACGATTGTTGCTGCCATTTTATTTTTGTTGGCCTCTTTTTCCAAAAACTGGAAAATTCTTTTTTTCGCGATCCTACCCTTATTTACTCCTGATAAAACCGTTACAAAATAAGGCACTAATTGTTTCAGTTGTTCTTGATTATCCACTACATAAGTTTCTAGATAATTGGTGGCAAACATCTGCATGTCTGCACTGGGATGTTCGCTAAATTGCAACAGATATTCTTGTCGGTATTCTTGTTTAAAATTACTGATAACGATATCTCTCCCAAAACGACGTACATCTGCTTCGGTACTATTACAAACCTCAATCATTATCTTAGGTGTCCAATCCTGATTATTGAGCTTATTAAATAATGATTGAGCAAATTTTTGAGAATCTTCCCATTTTGCTTCTAACATTTTCACTGCTGAAAGCATTTCATCTTCCTCAGTACGAATGCTATCTAATTTTAATTCCATCATTTGCCATGCTGCTCGACGGATAGCTACAATTTCATGGTTGGCAAATTCAACTAATTGATTAGCTCTAAATTCCCCCCACCAAGAATTACTCTTTGCTTGTAAGATAATACCCCCAAATTCTTGTGCTACAGATGATTTAGAGCGTATCAAACTCATCGTTTTTTCTAAAGGAACGCTAGTTATCCAATTAGGTATCTTTGGAGAACGTAAGATTTCCCCTAAATCTTTGTGTACTCCTTCGTGTCTTTCTGGTTCAGTCAACAAATCTATAAAGTCTATTGCTATTTCATAACCAAATTCAGGATGATTTTGGGCTAAACGTTCGATTACAGGACGTATGGTTTTACGAATATCTGCACTTGAATTAACTGCCATAGCAATTATAAAAATGCGCTCTTTCATTAGTTTTTCGTCGGGTAATTGTTGCCAAATTCTGATTCCGACATTAGCTACTGACTCGTATGGAGAAGATAATAAAAACTCAATTAAGTCTGATGATAATTCGGTAGCTGGAGTTTCATGATTGAGTAATATGTTTGCCCCTAACACTTGTCTTTCTGGTAGAGGGTTGTTTAATAATTCTAAAATTACCTTGAATCCTAATTTTCTTAGTTGAGGAGCAAAATCCCATAACAAAGTTTCGCTGATTTCTTTGACAATCTCCACTTGAGTATCATCAAAATCTAACAATGCCGTCATGATACGAACTACTAATACCTCTGCTGTTGATTCGTTTAAAATTGAGGTATTCAATAATTTGCGACCAAAAGCACGGGTATCTGGTTGTAAGCTAGTTATTAAACCCCCAATAAGCACACTAGAACCTAAAAAGTACTCTTTTCTTCCTTCAATCCATTGATATGCTTGTTGTCTGGCATCCCTGACAATACAGTTAGCCATAGCTAATACTAAATCACAATTTGGTGATTGGGGATTATATTTCTTATAAGCATAATCAAAAGCAAATTTTGCGGTTATTTCGTAAGTTGTACTTAACAGTTTAATTAAAGTAAGAATATCTAAACCTTCACAATATTCTTGATTTTCTAGAATCCCTCTAACAGCAAACTCTTGTACAGCTAAGCATTTACTTTCTAATAAGAGTTTTAATAAAGCCGAGGGTTGTTGATTCCATAATTCAGGAAATGCTTCTTCTCTGACTTTGGGCATAGAATCCCCTGGTTTGTATTCTCCCTGGCAACGCCAACCTTCAGCATCTCCTCTATATTCATAACGAGGGCTATTTTCGTAGAGAATATGATTTAAAATGATGAAACTCGCATATTTATCCCATTGAATATGATAAGAATAAGTATGGTACATGTAAGTTTCTGGATTATACTCTTTTCTAACACCACTAGATTCTTTAACTATTTTCCCATCGCTATCTTGATAGTTTAATAAAACACCCGTTGCTAATTTTACATAATTAGATTCGTTTTCTTCTCCTAAAGTTTTTAATGTACGCCACACCCTTTTTCTTAAGTATTCCCGGGTTTGTTTGCTATAGGCTAATTTTGACTGTGGACTTTTAATTTCCTCTTGACTTAATTCAATATAATCCCCATTTGCAAGACGAACACGGTTATTCATATTGTCATAGTTTCCCTCTTGTTTATCAAAGCGATAAGCTAAAATTCCAAATATTTCCCCATCGCAGCGATATTCAGCCATCTTGAAAATATGACGTAATTGTTTAAAGTAGTTAGGTTGTAATGGGGCTTCTTTTACTATTTTTAAGACTGTCGGACGAATATACTCATTATCAATCTGATAAAGTGTGTCGATAACTTTAAATCTTTTGTAATCTTTGGTATTTAAATAAGTTTGTAACGCAGCTTCAAAACTTTTGGCTGAACCATTTTCAGCCAAATCCCTCAACCCTAAAGGAAGTTCGGTTATTTTCTGCGATCTCATTTTTTCGCGTTCTTTTTCATCAGATAAAGAATACAATGCTTCCCAAACAATACGATTAATATGTTCTGGTTGAGTTTCGTCTTTAATTAATTTCATTAACGCAGAAATAGCATTTTTATCTCCACATTTACCTAAAGCCCAAGCAATACAATAATTTCTTAATGGTTTTCCTCTCTCCATTAAGTTAATTAATAATGGTACTGCTTCTTTTATCTTTAGTTCTCCTGCACGCCAAATTGCTATATCTAGAGGCCATTTTTTTTCCTGTTCTTTTGGAGCATTTCCTTGGGCCAAACGATTGATAATGGCAATAATAGCTGGATTTCGCGGATTTTCACTGGTAAAACGGTAACCTTTCTTGATCTTATCTATAATTAGCTTATCCAAAATTTTTTCTGCTTTGGCTAGAGATACAGATTGAACGGTTTTACTTCCTTCTTTTAAGTTCTTACCTGGTCTTCCATAGCGAAAGTTAACTATATACTTATCTTCAGAAATTTGACATAAATCCACTTCATAAATTTTATCAGAATTGCCGACTTGATCATGCAGCGTCACTCTTTTTGCTAATTTCATTATATATTACTACAATCTTTGTATTATTAAGTTTTATACTAATGGGTTGTCTGCTTTGGGGCGGACAATCCTCATCCTCAACACCGCGTAGCATACTAAGATGGGGTAGTTGAAGAGTTTAGCTATATTTTCTTTATCTTATTTGATTTTTTAATCAATGTCAATAATTTACTTGTATAACAGTCATGGCGACTGCTATATCTTGATTTTCAACTCTCCGTCACTGTTTTTAGCCCCATAGGATCAAAATAAAAGATGACTTGACATCAACAGAAAAATTAGATAAACTCAAAGAGTATTGAAAAATAAATAAAGAAACAAGACGATAATCTTGCAATCTGAATGGTGCTTCGCCATTCGTGTAGTAAGTTTAAATCAAGCATCACTAGCTAATTTTTCACCTAAGCGAAGCCAGCAGGGTGAAACAGTGAAACATATACCGAATAAGTGTGATACAACCTTTATTGTGTAGCTGTCTTCGCTGAGTTAAATTATCTAGTCCTGAGACATCTCGAAGATTATTGTTTATAGCAGAAAGATGATTAATACAGTTCTCTTGAGCTGGAATTAATCTAGTAATGAAAAAATATATAATTGAGTAAACACGCTTAAACAAATATAAGCGTGTTTTTGTTTGAGTCAATTATTAAAGATATTCGTGTCTCAATAACCTCCCACTCGTCACAGGAATAGAGAAAAATATTGCTGCAAAGTTGAAAACTTTCCGTCACCCCAGAAGATTAAAATAAAAGATGACTTGACATCAACAGAAAAATTAGATAAACTCAAAGAGTATTGAAAAATAAATAAAGAAACAAGACGATAATCTTGCAATCTGAATGGTGCTTCGCCATTCGTGTAGTAAGTTTAAATCAAGCATCACTAGCTAATTTTTCACCTAAGCGAAGCCAGCAGGGTGAAACAGTGAAACATATACCGAATAAGTGTGATACAACCTTTATTGTGTAGCTGTCTTCGCTGAGTTAAATTATCTAGTCCTGAGACATCTCGAAGATTATTGTTTATAGCAGAAAGATGATTAATAAAGTTCTCTTGAGCTGAAATTAATCTAGTAATGAAAAAATATATAATTGAGTAAACACGCTTAAAGAAAAATCTACAAGCGTGTTTTTTGTTGATTACTTGAGCTGAACTTGATTTTTTAATCAAAAAATATATAATTGAGTAAACACGCTTAAAGAAAAAACCTACAAGCGTGTTTGTCATTAATCACTTATCAAAGATATTCATGTCTCAACAACCTCGCACTCGTCAGCAACTTTACAATCTACTTCGTCAACAGGGAATAGATGAATATGTCTTGGAAGAAATGATCCGCTTAGGTTTTTGGTCAGAGGAAAAAGGACTTCTTGAAGATATAGCCGATGACACTCGACGAATGGAAGAAATTAGTCGAGAATTAAATGAACTAAAAGAAAAAAGTGAAAAATTCCAGGATGAAAATATAGTTCGTCAGGAATTATTGAAAAGAAGATTAGCAGAATCTCGTCGCAAAAAGCAAGAAAATAAAGAAAAAAGAGAACAAGCCAGAATTGCTAAGGCTGAAGCTTGGCAACAACAGAAACAAATAGATATTACTTACCTAGGAGAAGATGTTTCTAAAGGTTTAAATTATACAGAATCCGACGAAGAGAAATTAAAGGCACAATCTTTACCCATTCTTGGTAATGCAGAGCAAATTGCTATTTCTCTGGGTATTAGTGTCTCTCAGCTTAGGTTTTTAGCTTTTAATCGCAAAACATCTACTATTTCCCATTATATTCGGTTTAAAATTCCCAAAAAAACTGGTGGTGAAAGACTAATTTCTGCACCGATGCCCAGATTGAAACAAGCTCAGTATTGGATATTAGAGCATATTTTAAATAAAGTACCAATTGACGATGCGGTTCATGGTTTCAGAAGCGATCGCTCAATCATAACTAATGCTAAACCTCATGTAGGTGCAGACATCATCATTAATTTCGATCTAGAAGATTTTTTTGCTTCCATATCTTATAAAAGAGTTAAGGGGTTATTTCATTCTTTTGGTTATAGTGAGGCGGCAGCTACTATTCTTAGTTTACTTTGTACTGAAGCAGAATTAGAAGAAGTAGAATTGGACGGGAAAACTTACTATGTAGCTTTAGGCGATCGCTATTTACCCCAAGGGTCACCAGCATCACCGGCAATTAGTAACATAATATGTCGCAATTTAGATCGGCGTTTATCTGAGATGGCGCAGCAATGGGATTTCGTCTACACTCGCTATGCAGACGATCTTACTTTTTCTACTACCGCTAAAAATCCTCATATTTGTAATCTTCTCAAAAACACCTATTCTATAGTGCATTACCAAGGTTTTAAGGTCAATGAGAAAAAAACTAGAGTCTTACGTAACAGTTCCCAACAAGAGGTTACAGGTATAGTAGTTAATGAAAAACTCAATGTAGATCGCAAAACCCTAAAACGTTTTCGTGCTACTCTTCACCAAATCGAAACCAAGGGTCTGAATAATGTTTCTTGGGGGAACACTGATAATGTTATGGCTTCAATTAAAGGTTTTGCTAACTTTGTAGCCATGGTTAATCCCGAAAAAGGAGCAAAATTTATCGATCAAATTCAACGTATTGAAAAGAAACTTATCGACTCTATAAATATTCCCTATCTCATGGAGTGACAAAGAACCCTGTCACCCAGTCAGGCGATCGCACCTTGTAGGTTGGGCCCTTGGACTCAGAGGTTGAGTTTTGAAGTTTTGAAGTTTTGAAGTTTTGAAGTAATGAGTTAAAGAATTAATGCTCAACGCTTAAAAATTGGTTGACCGAGTGCAAAATCTTCGGCGAAAGAGAAATGAACTTTTTCTGAGGTTAATTTAGTTTGTAGTTACTCCTATATCTTGGTTTATAGCTTCTCCTTTCGGCTTATTAATTTTAATTATTATAGTTGTTTTTGGTTCATTTACTTTTGAGTTGGCATTCAGGAAAATCAAGGAGCTTTCTTTGCATAAGTTAAAATTTTTATTGATAATTACTATTATTTCTACATTTATCTGGGGTATATTATGGGGATTAATGTTTAACTTAGCAATATCTTTTCAATTAGAAATTTATAGTATTTTTCTGTTAAATGGAGTTTATCAAATAGGTATGATAGGAGGATTAATTACAGCAATTGCCTATTGGTTATTTATAGCAGCAGACAGCTAAGTTAGGAGTTTAACCCAACCTAGGATTTATTAATTTGATCACAATATATTTTGAGAAAAAACTAAACGACTATATAACTCAAAAGCTGCATCCAAGGGAGTCTCTTTTTGGCGTAAAAGCTGCATTTTTAGGGGTAATTGCTCTAGTATAGCCGGAAAATCTAAAGCATTTGTGGCGAAATAGTCAAATTCCTCCCAATGTAAACTAGGTTTAGTTTTTTCCTCTAACTGTTTTTTCAATTGTCGCCAGTTTTCTTGACTAGTTTGAGATAGCTTACTGTTTTGACCCTGGGAATTAAAACTATTAGTAAAATCGTAATTATATTCACAGAAACGGACAATTATCTGTTTATCTGATAAATGTAAGTCAAAAATGGTGAAATAGTCCGTGGTTTTGGTTTTAAATTCTGATTTTCCCCGAAAGTTTTTTTCTTCATAATTAGTAAACAAAGGTAATCTTCCGGTAACTCTATTTTTGACTTGTTCCCAGTTAAAGCTAATGGTTTCTATTTCGTCTTGGGGATTTTTACAAACGGCGATCGCTTTTGGAGTAATTGCTGATAAATACTGCACCTGATAAACTTTTATTTTGGTTAAAGTTTTAATAGGCAAAACAAAAGAGGGAATTCCTACTTCTTGCAACTTTTTATAATATAATTGAATTTCACCCAAAGCACCAGTACGATATAACCGCCAAACACGGGTTGGTAGACGCAAACGAGCACTATATATATCAAGAGAAAAGATTTCTGCAAAAGCTTGTGCCAAGGTATTTTTTATCTCTGGATGAACTGGTTTTAAAACTAAAGCGGCTAATTCCCCACTAGTTTTTCTAGCTTCCTGTAGAGATTCCTGCTGTTTTTTTTGCTTATTATCGCTGATTCTAGCGATTCCTTGGCGTGCTTTGCTTAAAATTTGAGGATTAGATGAATTCATCAATAATTCTCGATAAATTTTGTCAGCTTCCTCGGTTTTCTTTTGATACTCACACAATTGGGCCAGATAAAATCTTACCCAAGGATTGTCAGGATCTTCTGTAATCAGTATCCGAAGCAATTCCCTAGCAGTTTGATAATCTTGACGATTGATTGCTTGAGCTAGTTCTTGTAACATGAGAATTTAGGGCCAATTTTTAGATTCAGCAACAGCTACTAATATAGATAGAGCAGTAATTGGGGCAGTAGTCGCTCTAAGAATACGATTACCTAAGCTAACGGTTTTAAACCCAACGGCGATCGCTTCATTACATTCAGATGTAGTCCAACCTCCTTCAGGTCCGGTAGCAATCACTAAGTCTTTTGAAGATGATTCCTGCAAACAACTAAGTAAATGGGTTTTAGTTTCCCTGGCTAAACAAAGATATTTCCCCTGCTCAATAGTAGCTATTTCTTTTATAACCTGATTAAAAACTTTTGGCTGGTCAATAATGGGGACTAATTGACGTTCTGATTGTTCAGCGGCTTCTTCAGCGATTTTTTGCCATCTTTGAACTTTGTTATCACTGGGTTTAGCAATACTCCTACTGGTCAAGGTAGGAATGATACGTTTCACACCTAATTCTGTGCAACAACGAACAATGGTTTCAAAACCTTGTCCTTTGATAGTAGCAGTTATGAGAGTCACATTGATTGGTAATTCCCGAGAAGGAGTAACTAGGGGTTCGATAATTGTGGCTTGTTGAGGATTTAATTCAACTATCCAAGCTTTTCCTTTGCCATCCATAGCAATAAAGCGATCCCCCCACTCAAGACGCACCACTCGTTGTAGATAATGTCTCTGATCATTACTCAGCAGCAGCTTTTGATTATCTATTTGTTGGGGATTTATAACCAAGCGGTAGAGCATTAGCTTTTTTTGTTCTTAAACTTAAATATTATCAGGGAAATCATTCAACCATTTTATCTAAAACCTCCTAACCAGACTAAATGTCAGGGGTTTACGCTCTCTAGCCGTTTCCCGGTTATCTTTTGGCTTAGACCAAAAAGTTAGTTAAATTTACTGTGCGATCTCTTTAACTTTCTGGGAATTATATTTTAAAGAGACTTGAATAACTAATTGATTATGTTTACTAATTTAGCATCTAAACAAGCAACTTGGAGCCAAGCTGTTGTTCCAACCGACGACAAAGAAGATCAATATTTGAGTAAATCTGACGCTGATTTGATGGTGATGGATCCACAAGAAGAGCAAGATAAACCGAAAAATCCCAGTAACAGTACTGATTTAGTACGAATATATCTTCAAGATATTGGTAAAGTTGCTTTGCTGACAAAGGAACAAGAATTAACTTTGGCTAAAGACATTCATAGTTATTCACAATTGTTGAGTCTACGAGATCAAGCCTATCAACAGGAAGATCCGATGATCACAGATTTTGTGAAAGCAATAGAAGCTTCATCAAAACTCACTTCAAAACTTGGTTATCGTCCTTCTCTCAATCGGTGGGCTAAATCATTAGATTTAGATGCTAGTGAACTTAAACAAATATTAGCAAGAGGGAAACGTCGCTGGGCTGAAATTGCTAATATAGAAGTCGCTGAATTAGAAGCTAGAGAAAAATTAGGTATCAAAGCCAAAGAAATGATGATTGCCGCTAATTTACGTTTAGTGGTCTCTATCGCTAAAAAGTATCAAAATCGCGGTTTAGAATTATTAGATTTAATTCAAGAAGGTACCCTCGGTTTAGAAAAGGCAGTAGAAAAATTCGACCCCACTAAGGGTTATCGTTTTAGTACCTATTCTTATTGGTGGATTCGTCAAGGGATTACTAGGGCGATCGCTACTCAAAGTCATACTATTCGTATTCCTGTACACATCACCGAAAAACTCAATAAGATTAAAAAAGTACAGCGTAAAATTACTCAAGAAAAAGGTCATATTGCTAGTATTGAGGAAATTGCTCGCGAGTTAGGTACTACAAGTAAAAATATTCGAGACACCCTAAACCGTGTACCTCGTTCTGTATCTCTAGAAATTAAGGTTGGTAAGGATCAAGATACTGAACTTGGTGACTTACTCGAAACTGAACAAGCTTCCCCAGAAGAAGTTTTAATTCGAGAATCTCTTAATCAAGATTTAGAAGAAGCATTACAACAACTAACTAAAAAAGAAAGAGCCGTTATTACTCTCAAATACGGATTAGAAGGAGGAAAGTGTCATTCTCTAGCTGATATTGGCCGTAATTTAGCTCTATCTAGGGAAAGAGTTAGACAAATTGAAACTAAAGCCTTGCAAAAACTCAGACAACCTCAGCGTCGTCGCTATTTTCAACAGTATCTAGATTAAGTGACTTAAAATCCAGGGAAGGAGTGACCAAAAGAGGCGATCGCCGCTTGTGGGGAGGCTCTTAACTTGCACATTTTTAAAGGTTAACTGCTATGTTAAGATCATTGTCAAATCATCTCCAATCAGAACTTAATAAAAATAAAAGACTATGGAGTCATCCTCACTCGAAATTAAAGTTTTAGAAACAGAACAACCAATCCCTGATGGAGTCAAAGAACCTCCTAGAAACTCTCAAATTACTGATACTTTTACTTATATTGCTAATCCAGATCGCTTTTGTCGAGAAAATTTAACTAAATATGGTTCTATTTTTAAGACTAGCATTTTTGGTGGCACAACTATTTTGGTTGGTTCAAAGAGAGCTAATGAGATGATTTTTAATGGAGATAATAAGTATAGTGAAATTGCCCTGCCTCCCACCACAATGGAGATGTTTGGCCCCTATAGCCTCTTCCAAAAACCTGAATTACATAGTAAGCGCAAGTCTGCATTAAGTCCTGCTTTTACAGGAAAAATGCTCGAAGGTTATTTACCTCATATTCATAGAGTAACTATCAATCATCTGAATAAATGGCTAACCACAGAAACAATTCCCTTAACTCCTTCAGTAGAAAAAATTAGCTTTGCTATTTTAGTCCCATTACTGTTAGGTTTTGATCTTAATCAACCAGATTCAGCATGGGCTAAATTACCAATCAAATCTGAAGAAGAATTCAAAAAACTCTATCAGCAGTTCTTCGCTGGTTTCTATGGCTTAATCAAGTGGAAATCAAGATTAACAGCCTTTGGTAGAGGTTATATAGCCAGAGAAAAATTAATGGAGTTTATGGGAGTAATTATTGAGCAAACCAAGCCACAAGATATTGACCCTACTGCTAACTTTCTCTCGATGATGCTAAAAGATCAACAAACTAATCCCGATACAGTTTTTATTGATGAATTAATGAGAACTCAATGTTTATTACAACTATGGGGATCTCATTACGAAATAACTGCACTAATGAGTTCGTGGATTTATCAAATAGGTAAATATCCTCAAGTAATTGCCAAAATTCGAGAAGAACAAGCAGCAGTATTAGAAAATACAGACAAAAATGAACCAATCACCCTAAGTAAATTAAAATCCATGGAATATTTAGAGGCAAGTATAAAAGAAACTCTGCGCATTAGTCCTCCTTCATCTACCGCTAACCGACGCCTGACCAAATCAGTAATGGTAGATGGTTATTTATTTAAAAAAGGATGGACAGTAATCGCAGAACCACGCCTCACCCATATCATGGAAGAGTATTATCATCAACCAGATCTGTTTAAACCAGAAAGATTTTTAAGTAATAGTAACGAAGGGAAAAAATATGAATTTATACCCTTTGGAGGAGGTGTACATCAATGCTTGGGAGCACAATTAGCTATGACGGTTATGAAAGTATTTGCCAGTAATTTTGTCCGCCGCTTCGATTGGCAACTTCAAGGTACACCAACTTTTACTCAGTTTCCCTTGAAAAAAATCAAAGATAATTATCAAATACAATGTAAAAAAATTAGCATCTAATGAGGATTAGCAAAAGCAGGATTATTGATAAAATCTTCGTCCGTTAAGCTATTTAAAAAAGCTAATAAACTCTGTTTTTCAGTATCAGTGAGGGAAAAACCTTGAACAAAAGTACTTTTATAGGGATTTTTACTACCAATTCCTTTCCATTTTCCTGAGGAGATAGTTCTACCTCCAACTCGATAGTGTTCAATTACTTCTTCTAGAGTAGCAATACTGCCATCGTGCATATAGGGTGCAGTTAAAGCAATATTCCTTAAAGTTGGTGCTTTGAATCTACCCATATCTTCTGGCTTATTGGTAATTTCATGTACACCAGTATTAGGATAAGGATAAGAACCTATACCATCGATATTATATAATCCCGTATTATGAAAGGCAATTTCGGGAAAAGCTAAACGTTCATGATTAATAGAATCACTAAAATTAAAACCTCCATGACAATGAAAACATTCTAAACGTTCACTAAAAAAGAGTTTTTCTCCCTGTTTAGCTAACTCAGAAATAGCATTACTATCTCCCTGGTAGCGATAGCGGTCGTAGGGTGAATTCAGGGAAATTAAACTTCTCTCAAAGGCAGCTATAGCTTTAGTTAAATTACTTAAATTAATTGGTTGAGTTTCTCCGGGGAAGGCATCAGAAAACATTTGAAAATATTGGGTATCTTCTTTTAATTTTGTTAATAACTCTTTTTCTTTGCCTGCCATACCCATTTCCACTGGATGTTCTCCAAAAATTGGGACTAAAGCTTGGGTTTCTAAGGTAGTCATTAGGGGATTACCCCAGGTTAACACTGGATTATAGGCAATATTGGCTAAACTCATCGAGTTACGAGGGTGAGATTCTCCAGTAGTTCCTATGGCTACAGTTTTTCCATCGGTAAAAGCTAAAGATTGTTGATGACAAGTAGCACAACTAAAGTCGTTGTTTATAGAAAGGCCCTTTTCATAAAAGAGATACCTACCAAGTTTAACTTTTGCCTCACTCATGGGGTTATCTTCTCTGACTACGGGTTTTGGTGCCCAATCCGGTAAATTCCATTGGTAGGAGTTAGCAACAACAGCTACATTAGTTTCCCTAGCCATAGCTGTGCTTAAAACTACAGAGATACAGATAGAGATCAGAAAAATTACTAGAAAGTTAACTAAACGACTAATCATGATCTTATTCTACCAAGAGTAAAATTATTCTACTCTCAGAAAATTTTGTGTTGATGAAGCTTGCTGTTGAAATGGTAAACCAAGATTTTGCATGAGGTTTTCACAGTCTAAATCCTCTGGGGTAGACATACAACCTGTGGGGGTATCGGGTTGATTACTATTTAAATCTGTATCAGCCACTAACTCAGCTAAATCAGCAACTACTATGCTTGTTTCTGGGTCAAAATTATCTAAGGTTATTCTGGCGCGATTAGGATTTTGGCATTGATATTCCTGGGTAGATTCTAATTGTTCACATCCAGTACTACCAATATGAATCAGAAAACCAGATGTTTGATGACTATGATTATGACTATCTCCTTTCATCTGATGATGATTATGATTACTCATCGCCATTTGATTCTCAATATCTACCCGCAGAAATTTATAGCCTCCCTGCCAATTCCACCACATAGATGTTAGATTAAGAGGTGATGCCGCTAGAGTTGCATCTTTGTGATTAAGTTCAGAAGGTACTCCTAGAGTAAATTCTATGCCTTGGTAGTCGCCTCTAGGGACTTTTCCCACGATCATAGTTCTGGTTTGACTGGTGCCATTAACGCAAGCTCCTGATTTATCTTCAAAGTCCAGTAAAGCTACATTTTGATACTGCCATAAATTATCTTGTTCTAATTCTACAGGTACTAGATTACCCTGAGCGTTCACTAAAGCTACTTCAGAAACATAGAAGCGATAATCAGCTATGGTGATAGTAGCGTCAGATTTTCCCAGATTACTGTAACTTTCTTCACAGCTAAAGGGTTTTTCTCCCACTCTAGCTTCAAAGGCGATGGTCACATCCATTAAATTTGATTGGGCTTGAGTAACTTCTCTCAAACCTACTCCAAAACTTATTGACCCAATACTTAGTGCTAATACTGTAGTTGTTTGAATTAATTTCATTGCCAAATTAATTTTTTATCCAGACAAACTCTATTAACATAAGCTATTTAGTTTTTTCCTGTCAAAAGACAATCTGTCAAACCTGCCTTCAGTTTAACCTTGCTGTCACTCTTGCCTATCGCTACTTCCTATAAAACTAATAATTTCTTTTGCTGTAGTGTCAGATTGTTCCAAATGAGGCACATGACCACATTTGTCAATCCAAACTAATTTATGGTTAGGGATTAATTGTGCAAATTTGCCAGCATCTTTAGTTCCCAAAATTTTATCTTGTTTTCCCCATAAAATCAAAGTTTCTTGGTTAAGAGATGGCAATTTAATCATAAAAGAACCATATCCACCACTTTTCGTAAAGTTGATTAAAGACCGATGCCAATTTTGACAGTTGAGATGTAGAGCACCACATATTTCTGCATCTTCAGTTACAAAACTTTTATCATAATAAGCTGTTTTCATAATTGCGCGTCTAACTTTAGGATTACGAAGAAACTCCGATGCCCAATAATCTATTGGAGAAAACATAAATTTACCTATGATTGGTTGCTTCGCTATTCCGGCGCTATCTAATAGAATTAATTTATTTACAATCTCAGGGTATTCTAGAGTAAAATCAATGGCTACAGCTCCTCCCATAGAAGCGCCTAGCAAAATCACGGGTTTTTTAATTAGGTTTTTCCAAAAATAGTAAAGATGGGTTTTTATTTGCTCTGTATTGTATTTTAAATCTACAGGACGATTACTAAATCCAAATCCCAATAAATCAATAGCCCAAGTTTCGTGTTTTTCTGCAAGCCTAGGAAAGAGACGGCGAAATTCTAATAGGGAACTATCAAAGCCGTGGAGTAGTACAATAGGAGTGTTACTATTTCCTTGTTGAACATAAGTAGTGGTTATGGCTTCTAGAGAAAAATCAGTGATGATTTTCGTCATCTTAATACTTTTTGCCATAGCAACAGAAGTATCTTCTCTAAGTTTACTAGCTTCTAAGGGGATATAGTCAGGGAACATGTTTTAATCAGATTGTTAATCTAAAGTTCAATTTAGTTAATTTTAATCATATAGGCTTTTTCACTGAATAGATTGATTTAATTATCTCCGGTTAGAAACAGAAATTAGGACTTTTATTTTAAACTTAACTCATCTAACATCGACAAATCAAGTTAGATGAGGAAGTTAAATAACTGTCCTAGAATATAAAGTTAGCAGAGTCGTTAACTTCACTAACCGGGGTATCTTGTACCGTGATAAAGGGGAACCTGCGAGGATTGGGGCCTGTTCCATCTCTATCTAATAGAATTACAGTATCTGAACCCCTAGCAACAAAGTCAATGAAACCATCGGCGATCGCATCGTTTCCTGTATAATTGAGTGATTCTAGTAAAATGCTCATATCAAGTACATCTGCCCCTGGTTCAAAGTCCATAATTGTATCACCTACGTCTCTGAACTGTTCATATATCAATACATCATTACCCACTCCTGTGGTAATCATATCAGCGGCTCCACCACCATTGATGATGTTATCCAGTCTATTTGCCGTTAAAATATCGCGATTAGGAGTTCCTAATATGTCAATAGGAAGATTTTCTTGGTCATCGTTTACAATTGTGCCGATGCCTTGACTGTCACTGATATCTGCGTTTACCCCGTTACTCAAATCTACAAAGAACGTTTCATCTGGTTCTACTATGGTATCCCCTATTACTTCTACCACAATTTCTTGAGTAGTAGTCCCGGGAGCAAATGTTATAGTTCCACTGTTAGCAATATAGTCATCTCCCTCTGTAGCCGTACCTGGAGTGGTAGTAAAATCTACTGTTACTTCGTTTTCACTACTACTAGTCAAGCTCACTTCAAAGACAAACTCTGTAATTCCACTATCTCCTTCTTCTAGGGTAACATCGCTGATGCTTATGGATGGTGGCATAGAACTATCTTGGTCATCGTTAATAATTGTACCGATGCCTTGACTATCACTTATATCAGCGTTTACCCCATTACTCAAATTTACAAAGAACGTTTCATCTGGTTCTACTATTGTATCTCCTATTACTTCTACCACAATTTCTTGAGTAGTAGTCCCGGGAGCAAATGTTATAGTTCCACTGTTAGCAATATAGTCATCTCCCTCTGTAGCCGTACCTGGAGTGGTAGTAAAATCTACTGTTACTTCGTTTTCACTACTACTAGTCAAGCTCACTTCAAAGACAAACTCTGTAATTCCACTATCTCCTTCTTCTAGGGTAACATCGCTGATGCTTATGGATGGTGGCATAGAACTATCTTGGTCATCGTTAATAATTGTACCAACCGCGCTACTATTACTTAAACTTACATCTCGTCCTCCTGCCACCAGATTAGAAAGTTCAATATTGAATGTTTCATCTGGTTCTACCTTAGTATCTCCTATCACTTCAACGCTGATAGTTTGAATTTCTCCAGCATTACCATCAAAGTTGAGGGTTCCACTTGTAGCTACATAGTCATTATCTGCGGTAGTAGCGCTCCCATCACTAGTGGCATAATCTACACTAATAGGTGTATCCACAGCATTATCTAGTGTTACCTCGAAGATAAATTCAGTTATGCCACTGTCACCTTCTAGTTCACTGATATCACTAATACTTAATGTAGCAACATCATCATTCTCAATAATTCCTACTGCTTGACCTCTGTCAATACTTCCGTTAACAGAATTACTTAGATTAACAAAAAAAGTTTCATCTGTTTCGACTAATTGATCGCCTTGTACTTCTACTATAACTGTTTGACTTGTGACTTGGGGATCAAAAATTATAGTTCCGCTATTGCTGATATAGTCTATATCTTCAGTTGCTGTACCAGGTTGAGTCACAAAATCTACTGTTACTTGACGGTCAATACCAGAAGTTAAACTCACGTCAAACATAAGATTTGTGGTGCCCTCGTCTCCTTCAATAACAGTGGCGTCGCTAATATTTATGAAAGTTGGAACTGGTGCTGAATCTGCTGGTAGACCAATACCAACATGGACTAAGCTGAGAGCGTCCCTGAAACCTTCGTCTAGAGTTATATTCAGATTATTGTTTCCAGGGGTTAAAAAATTAGTAAGATCAAAATTCTCTACATCCCAAAGACTACCATTACTTGGACCGCCAGTACCAAATAGAGTGGAATCTCCCTGAAAAATTCCTCCAGAAACTAAGGATGAACCATTTATTCGTATTGTTCCGTCGTCTGTGCTACCAAAATCTTGTCCATCAGAAACGCCTAAATTCAGGGTAGCAGTTCCTGACTCATAATTAATACCATCTAATGTAATACTCCATCCCGGAGCATCAAATTGGCTGGCAAAATTACTATCGTTACCATTATAGAATACAACATCTTGATTGTTTTCGTCATTGCCATCATCATAAAAAACAACTAAAGAGGCCCCATTAATTTCTGCATTAGGTTTATTGAAGTTTTCCAGTATATACTCTCCATTCCCCGTTACTAAATCAGTAACATCAGCTCTATAAGCTTGACTGTTGGCAAAACCCCAAAAGTTATCAGAGGCAAAACCTATGTTTACTCCAGTAACTAAGTTACCATTAAAAGATACAGTAGCATTAGCGTTAGGATCCGAAGAGTTAGTGGGTCCATGCCAAAGAATATAAGCCCTATTAATATTTCCAACTACATCATCTAAAACAATGGAACCAGAACCAAGTCCTCTCATCCCACCATATCCTTCAACCGTCCAATCTGTATTAAACCGGGTTTCAACTAATTCAAATGACGTCATATTAAATTCTCTAAATTAATGTAAGTAAATCTTTTCCCTAAAAATATAGCACAGGGAATAAATATTTAGAGACTGCTTGTAAAGTTTCTTTAGTTAAAATTAATATATAGTTTAAATGCGTATTAGCTTATAAATACTAGTATAAAAAATAATCTCTACCTAACTTTTGTAGATAAGTAGAGATTAATTGAATAATTGACTAATTTTAGTTAATTATTTATTAGTTTTTTCTCCTGCGATTAACTAGGGCCATAGCACCTAAACCTAGTAAGGAAATAGTTACTCCTGGTTCTGGAGTGACGTTAACTGGAGATGGACTTACATCTAAATCGCTGAGAATCAGAGCTGAACTTTCAGAACCATCTTCTATATCTAATACTCCGAAAGAAATTGTATTAGTCCCTGCTGTTGGGAAGGAGAGGGAGAAGCTATTTGTTCCGGTTTCTAGAGCATAATTGCTACTTGACGTTTGTGTAGCATCATTAACGTCTGCTAGAATAGTAACTTGATCGTTAATTGCGATAAAGGCATAGTCATTTTTGCTTAATTGTCCCTGTTCATTCGTCTGAAAATTCCAATCAAAAGAAAGTACATCATTAGCATTGAAATTTAAGTCGAAAGAAATAGCCGAACCTTCAAAAGCAAAAATGAAGTTACCAGGATCTGGGTCGAGACTTCCTGGAGGCAAACCAATAGCGTTTTCTAAGGCAAAAGCATCAATAGCGGGATTCCCAGAAAAGTTGAAGTCATCATCTAGGGCGGGAAAATCATCTCCCGCAAGAGCATTAGTAGAGAGACTAGCTTGATTAGGACTAGCTAAAACATCTCCCACATCAGTACCAGTTTCAAAGTTGATACTAGCCGCAGATACCTCAGAACTAGATATTCCTAGAAACAAGGTAGTAGTTGTTAAGAAAAACAGAGAAGAAAATTGTGAATTTTTAGACATGATTGATTCCTTGAATAGATTGATTTAATTATCTCTGGTTAGAAACAGAAATTAGGACTTTTATTTCAAACTTAACTCATCTAACATCGACAAGGGAAGTTAGATGAGAAAGTTAAATAACTGTCCTAGAATATAAAGTTAGCAGAGTCGTTAACTTCACTAACCGGGGTATCTTGTACCGTGATAAAGGGGAACCTGCGAGGATTGGGGCCTGTTCCATCTCTATCTAATAGAATTACAGTATCTGAACCCCTAGCAACAAAGTCAATGAAACCATCGGCGATCGCATCGTTTCCTGTATAATTGAGTGATTCTAGTAAAATGCTCATATCAAGTACATCTGCCCCTGGTTCAAAGTCCATAATTGTATCACCTACGTCTCTGAACTGTTCATATATCAATACATCATTACCCACTCCTGTGGTAATCATATCAGCGGCTCCACCACCATTGATGATGTTATCCAGTCTATTTGCCGTTAAAATATCGCGATTAGGAGTTCCTAATATGTCAATAGGAAGATTTTCTTGGTCATCGTTTACAATTGTGCCGATGCCTTGACTGTCACTGATATCTGCGTTTACCCCATTACTCAAATCTACAAAGAAAGTTTCATCTGGCTCTACTATGGTATCCCCCACTACTTCTACCACAATTTCTTGAGTAGTAGTCCCGGGAGCAAATGTTAACGTTCCGCTGTTAGCAATGTAGTCATCTCCCTCTGTAGCTGTCCCTGGAGTGGTAGTAAAATCTACTGTTACTTCTGTTTCACTACTACTACTCAAGCTCACTTCAAAGACAAACTCTGTAATTCCACTATCTCCTTCTTCTAGGGTAACATCGCTGATGCTTATGGATGGAGTTGCTGTATCCTGGTCATCGTTAATAATTGTGCCGATGCCTTGACTCTCACTTATATCCGCGTTTACTCCATTACTCAAATCTACAAAGAACGTTTCATCTGGTTCTACTATGGTATCTCCTATTACTTCTACCACAATTTCTTGAGTAGTAGTCCCGGGAGCAAATGTTATAGTTCCACTGTTAGCAATATAGTCATCTCCCTCTGTAGCCGTACCTGGAGTGGTAGTAAAATCTACTGTTACTTCTTCTTCACTAGTAACACTCAAGCTTACTTCAAAGACAAATTGGGTAATTCCGCTATCTCCTTCCTCCAAGGTAACATCGCTGATGCTTATCGATGGAGTTGGAATATCTTGGTCATCGTTTACAATTGTCCCGATGCCTTGGCCATCACGAATATCACTGTTAACGGCATTACTCAAATCTACAAAGAAAGTTTCATCTGGTTCTACTACTGTATCCCCTATTACTTCTACCACAATTTCTTGACTAGTAGTCCCGGGAGCAAATATTAAAGTTCCGCTGTTAGCAATGTAGTCATCTCCCTCGGTAGCGGTACCTGGATTGGTAGTAAAGTCAACTCTGACTTCGTTTTCACTACTATTACTCAAGTTAACTTCAAAGACAAAGGGTGTAACTCCACTATCTCCTTCGGCTAGGGTAACATCAGTGATGTTTATTAATGGTGGAGGTGCTAATTCTGCTTCTAATTTGTCTCTCACCGCTTGTCCAAACTGTTGGAAGCTATTTACTTGGTTAACAAAAGCTGGTGTACCTGCAGCATTACTACCACCAATTACCTCATTTTGATAGAAGTTGAAAACCGATGAACTCCCACCAATTACTATCCCGTTGATAGAATCAATTCCTGCCGCTAAAGCATTATCCCGCGCTCCACTAGTTGAAGCCCCTTCATTTGCTGATCCATCCCCGGATACATCTATTGTTAAACTACGACCATCGAAATCATTGTCAAAAAATAGAGGTACTGCAAAATTAATCGCGCTACCCGGTGCCGTACTACCAAAGAAAGGACGTAAACCACCAGAAGAGGGGATGAGAGTATTTCTTATATCTTCAGCGAAAGCCTGAGAACTTTGTACACTATCAATTAAAGTCCAGGGTATTGATTCTTCCTGCTGACTGGCACCTGACCAAAGCACCACATTCACCGCAACTTGACCATTGATACCATTAGCAATGAAGTTATTAAATAACGCTGGTGATTCAAAAGCTTGGGCGTATCCTTCTAATTGTAGGGCGTATTCAGTATCGTCTACACTACCAGACACGTCTACCAGCAGAGAAAGTTCTACGTCAACATCAGTCAGGTCATCGTTGTCGATAGTTACTGTTCCTGTTGGGTTAGCGATAGTAGTTCCTACGGGATTGGAGAGGTTAACTGAAAATGTTTCGTCCAGTTCTTGTTTGATATCTCCTACAACTTCTACACTAATAGTTTGACTTGTCTCTCCTGGTTGAAATGTTAAAGTTCCGCTAGTAGGAATGTAGTCATTATCAGCTACTGTTGCCGTACCGTCTGCGGTAGCATAGTCAACAGTTACTACTTGATTCGGACCACCTCGTAAAATAACCTCTAAATCTACAGGAGTGGTGCCACTATCACCTTCTAATACTGTAACATTATCTATAAATAACCCTTCTGTTACAAAGTTGACCAATTGACTAATTTCTTGCTCACTCATACCATCTAAAGCACCTAATCCGAGGTTAGTTAATTGAGGTGCTTTCCCGGAGGCTATACTTTGGTTTTGATTTTGAGCGGCGAAAACCATTACCGTTTCACTTTCACCGGGAGCTAAGTTCAAATCGTATGAAAATGTTAATGAATCAAATGATATACTAGCTGCGCTAGGGTCGTTTCCTCCGGGTCCTGAGACTATGTGTAGTAAGGTTGGATCTCCACCACCGTTTGTATTGTCATCTGTAATAATCCAGTCATCACTTGTGTTATAAATTGTATCACCACTACTAGTATCAACAACTTGAGTAACACCATTAGAACCTAAGTTATTTTGAAATGTAAGAGTATAATCTGTGTTACTGTTTCCTGTGTTGGTAACGGTGGTTAGAAATCTAGCCCAGCCTTGGTCGTCAGGAACATAAATTTTTCTAGTTAACTGTATGTTTGAATCACTAAATATAGATGTAGGTCCTAGTACTAGTTCTCTCTCATTATCTTCAGTTTCTCCCTGGGATAAAAAAGGGAACCCATTAACAATCAGTCCTCCGTCGTAGGCATCAATGGTTCCGTTTAGAATTGAACCGTCTTGTCGAATATCCCACAGGAATCCTTCACTATCTGTAAGTATATAGGGAAACGATGTAATTGTAGTCATTATCTAATCTAATTATCTATGGGTAAGAAATATTTATCATAACAATAACACATTTTTTTGTTTAATTTTATCTTGAGAAAAACTTTAAATAAATTTTATATTGTATTGAAAGTGTCTAATTTTCTTGGTTAGCAATAAATTATTCAATTAAATACGTAATTATACATAAGATAGTTTGCAGTTTCTAAAACCTATTTAAATTTCATCAAAAGACCCTATTTGAATACTTTCTTGCTTCCTAGAGAAGAAGAACATCAAGGTTAGATATAATAAAAACTGTTAGAAATTACAAACTAATCTAAAATAGATGTGCCAAATAAAACATTAGCTCTAAAAAAATTCTTCGGTTATGATACTTTTCGCCCTATGCAGGAAAAAGTTATCGACGATGCTCTCAATAACTACGATTTATTAGTAATTATGCCAACAGGAGGTGGGAAATCTCTATGTTATCAATTACCAGCTTTGCTGAAACCAGGATTAACAGTGGTTGTCTCCCCACTAATTTCTTTGATGCAAGACCAAGTTAACACCCTTAAAGATAATGGAATAGGTGCAACTTTTCTCAATAGTAGTTTAGATTTTAATAGTTTACGTGAACGGGAAGTAGCCATTCTCCAAGGTAAAATTAAATTACTATATGTAGCACCAGAAAGGTTGCTATCAGAAAAATTTGCTGCTTTCTTGGATAACGTAGCCAAAAATATTGGTATTTGGGCATTTGCTATAGATGAAGCTCACTGTGTATCAGAATGGGGACATGATTTTCGTCCTGAATATCGCCGTCTACAACAATTACGTCAGCGTTATCCTCAAACTGTAATGCTGGCTTTGACGGCAACAGCTACAACTAAAGTGCAAAAAGATATTATTCAACAGCTCGGGTTACGTAATCCTCGGACTCATGTGGCAACTTTTAATCGTCCTAATCTTTACTATGAGGTAGTAAATAGGAGTAAAAGAAGCTATCAACAGTTACTAGAATACGTTCGGGCTCAAAGGGGCTCTGGAATTATTTACTGTCTCAGTCGTCGTCGTGTAGAAGAAGTAGCGGCCCGCTTACAAACAGATGGAGTCTCAGCTTTACCATATCATGCAGGGATGAGCGATCGCACCAGAGAATTATACCAAAATCGTTTTATCCGAGATGATGTGAGAATCATGGTAGCGACAATTGCCTTTGGTATGGGTATCGATAAACCAGATGTCCGCTTCGTCTTTCACTACGATTTACCCCGCAATTTAGAAAACTACTACCAAGAAGTAGGAAGAGGTGGTAGAGACGGAGAAAGTGCTAACTGTATCCTCTTTTTTGGGAAGGGGGATATTGGCATTATCGAATACCTAATTAAGCAAAAAAATGATCCTCAAGAACAACGTCTGGCTCGTAGACGTCTGTATATGATGGTAGAATATGCAGAGTCTGCTGAATGTCGCCGCAAAATTCAACTAAGTTATTTTGGAGAACGTTTTACTGGAAGTTGTAATAATTGTGATAACTGTCTTAACCCCCAACCTTTAGAAGATTGGACAATTGAAGCTCAAAAATTTCTCTCCTGTGTAGCTCGTTGTCAAGAACGCTTCGGAATCAATCATATCATTGATGTGCTTAGAGGTTCACGCAAACAAAAAATTACACAGTATGGACATCATTTACTATCTACCTATGGTATCGGCAAAAATCATAGCCATGAAGCTTGGCTGAGATTAGGACGCTCGCTTTTACACCAAGGTTTAGTTAACTCCACCAATGATGGTTATAATATTCTCAAACTCAATAAGTATAGTTGGGAAATTCTGCGTAAACAACGTAGTGTCCAGATACCTATACCACCCAAAACTAAACAACAAACCTCTACAGTTCAAAAACCTAGAGATTTAGAAGCTGAGTTTCTCTATATTCAACTTCAACGTTTACGTAAACAACTAGCTGATAGTCAAGGAATTGCTCCTTATATGATTGTAGCTGACTCTACTCTGAGGGCGATCGCTCACAGTCAACCTAAAACCTTAGAGGCATTGAGTAAAGTCCCAGGTTTTAGTGAACATAAAATTGCCCAATATGGTCCTAGATTTTGTACTGAGATAGCTAGTTTTTGTGCTCAATCCCATTTACCGACTAAGTTACCCTCTCCTACTCAAATATCTACTCTAGAACTATATCAACAAGGTTTTAAAATTGGCGAAATCGCTCAACAAAGAAATCTCAAAACTAATACTATTTATCAACATTTGAGTGAACTAATAGAAATGAATCAAGGCGTAGAGATAGATTCTTTAGTTTTACCCCATAAACGAGAGATAATTGCTCAAGGAATTGCTGTAGTAGGGGATGCTAGTCTTACAGCCATCAAACAATATTTAGGAGATAAATATAGTTATGGTGAAATTAAACTTGTGCGAGCTTGGTTACGGCAAAAAAAATCATCTGCTCCCGGAATTTAATAGTAAATCCGGTTATGAAACGGTACTTATAGCCATAGACGGGTAATGAACTTTTCTCCCAGGCAACTTAGTACTTTTGTTCTAGTTCAAGATCTAAGTAAGTAGGTAGGTAAAATTAAACGTATAGCAATAGACAGGTCTATTAGGACGCATAAGTTATCGTTTTTAGGACCTTACTCATTTTAACTATGGAAAAAAGAAAAAGGGGGTAAAGGCTTTATTTTTGGTCGCTT
This sequence comes from Johannesbaptistia floridana, assembly GCF_057440575.1. Lineage (NCBI taxonomy): Bacteria > Bacillati > Cyanobacteriota > Cyanophyceae > Chroococcales > Cyanothrichaceae > Johannesbaptistia > Johannesbaptistia floridana. Next base: position 2,206 of record NZ_JALKVM010000390.1, on the reverse strand, counting down.
TTGTGTTCAACCAAAACCTTTCCCCCTCTTTTTTTTAAGAAGAACTAAAACTAGCTTTAATTCTTCTTTTTTCAACAGACATTTAAGAGAAAATAAAGTTGCTAGGTTGACTCAAATCAGCAGCATCAATATTTTCTGTGAATATATAGAATATTGTTCCTGAAGGTCCAGCAAACCCATCGGGATCAATATTCACAGCACTACCACCTTGGGTAGGCAAATCACTAAAGGTGACAATACCGTCTCCAATAGGATCGCTTCCAGTGTAGCCTATACTGTCGAGTAATCCAGCAAGATTAATTACGTCTCCTTGACTAGGAGTAAAGTCAGTAATAGTATCACGAACATCAGTGGTGCTTACATAAACGAATTCGTCGGCACCAGGACCTCCGGTAAGAGTATCACGGCGTTGGAAACCAGTAAGGGTGTCATCACCATTTCCACCTACTAGATTATCGAATCCAGAAGAACCGGGGACAATCTCTCCTTCACCTGGAGGATTTACCTCGATGGATACTGTAGCTAGATTAGAATTTACTATGCCATCGTTGGCGCGATAAGTAAAGGTATCAGTTCCAAGGAAACCAGCATCTGGAGTGTAGGTAAAGGAACCATCGCTTTGTAAACTCAGAGTCCCGTTACTCACATCTCCTACTAAATTAGCGGTGAGAGGATCCCCATCTACATCAGTATCATTCTGTAACACGCCAAGAGGAAGAACTGTCAGAGTTTGATTTTGAGTAGCAGTGTAGTTATCATCTATCGCAAGGGGAGGAGTATTTTGGTTTGCTACTACGATACTTACTGTAGCTAGATTAGAATTTACTATGCCATCGTTGGCGCGATAAGTAAAGGTATCAGTTCCAAGGAAACCAGCATCTGGAGTGTAGGTAAAGGAACCATCGCTTTGTAAACTCAGAGTCCCGTTACTCACATCTCCTACTAAATTAGCGGTGAGAGGATCCCCATCTACATCAGTATCATTCTGTAACACGCCAAGAGGAAGAACTGTCAGAGTTTGATTTTGAGTAGCAGTGTAGTTATCATCTATCGCAAGGGGAGGAGTATTTTGGTTTGCTACTACGATACTTACTGTGGTTATATTAGAATCATCTGTGCCATCGTTGGCGCGATAAGTAAAGGTATCAGTTCCCCTGAAACCAGCATCTGGAGTGTAGGTAAAGGAACCATCGCTTTGTAAATTCAGGGTACCGTTACTCACATCTCCTACTAAATTAGCGGTGAGAGGATCCCCATCTATATCGATATCATTCTCTAACACACCAATTGCGGGAATTGTTAGAGTTTCATTTTGGTTAGTAGCGTAGCTATCATTTCTCGCTATTGGAGGAATATTGTTGTCTACAACAAAAATACTTACTGTCGCTACATTAGAATCCGCTGTGCCATCATTGGCGCGATAGGTAAAGGTATCAGTTCCATTGAAACCAGCATCGGGAGTGTAGGTAAAAGAACCATCACTTTGTAAACTTAGGGTACCGTTACTCACATCTCCTACTAAATTAGCGGTGAGAGAATCCCCATCTATATCGACATCATTCTCTAACACACCAATTGCGGGAATTGTTAGGGTTTCATTTTCGTTAGTAGCGTAGTTATCATTTCTCGCTATTGGCGGAGTATTGTTGTCCGCTACAAAAATACTTACTGTGGCTACATTAGAATCTGCTATGCCATCATTGGCGCGATAGGTAAAGGTATCAGTTCCATTGAAACCAGCATCGGGAGTGTAGATAAAAGAACCATCACTTTGTAAACTTAGGGTACCATTACTTACATCTCCTACTAAATTAGCGGTGAGAGTATCCCCATCTGGATCGAGATCATTCTCTAACACACCAATAGGAAGAATCGTCAGGGTTTCATTTTCATTAGTAACGTAGGCATCATTTCTCGCGATTGGGGAAGTATTTTGTTCTGCTACCTGGATGGTTACTGTGGCTACATTAGAATCATCTGTGCCATCATTAGCAATATAAGTAAAGGTGTCAGTACCCGTGAAGTCGGTATCTGGAGTGTAGATAAAAGAACCATCACTTTGTAAACTCAGGGTCCCGTCAGTCACATCTCCTACTAAAATAGCTGTGAGAGAATCTCCATCGTCGTCAGTATCATTCTCTAACACACCAATTGCAGGAATGGTTAGGGTTTGATTTTGAGTGGTAGCATAGTTATCATCTACTGC
>NZ_JALKVM010000389.1:0-5998 GCF_057440575.1 Johannesbaptistia floridana | reverse complement strand
AGAACATTTTTCCTTAAAAATTAGTACATAAGTTCTGGTGGAAGATATGAGTTTAGTGTGGTTAAGGAAATATCAGGGGAATCAGATTCTGCTTTTCAAGATGTGGAGGGATACAGATTATATCTTAAGCAGTAGCCAACAGGATTACTCATATCTTGCATCTTTACCCAAGTTGAGTTTTGAAGTAATGAGTGGGCAAAAGTGGAAGATGTGAGTTGTCCACTTTCCCTCCTTGTCACTCCGTCAGATCTTTTGGACTAAAGTCCAACTACGAACCTCGTTTTTCAAAAATGTCATCACCCGTTGATAACTTAGTAATGACTTCCTGATTGACGGTGATGGACTGCGGTTAAACCATCAGGATTAAATACCTTGCCAGATTGGGCGGTAGCATAAACTAACCAATGATCGCCACATTCCATTCTTTGAGCTACAGTACATTCAATATAGGCTAAACTATCAGTCAAAATGGGAGAGCCATTGTTGGCTGTGTCTAGATTAACATTTTGAAAGCGATCTTCCCCAGGTCCAAAGGGTTTAAGAAAATGTTTCATTAAACCTAGATGTTTACCCTCTTCTAGAATATTGAGCACAAATGGACTGTCAGAATAGAGTAGTGATTCTATTGCTCTTTCTTTGGCTACAGCTATAGTTAGACCGGGAGGATTAAAAGTAGCCTGGGATACCCAAGAAGCTAACATGGCTCCTTTTAGTTCATCTGTACTAGTAGTTAAGATACAAAGAGAACCAACCACTCTTCCTAAAGCTTGTTCAGTTCGAGGAGTTACCCCTACTTCTGCTGATTGTTTGAGTTTAGAAGCTTTGGCCCGCTTTTTCAAGGCTTGGGCAAAATCTGTACCAGCTTCCTCACAGGATTTGAGTACAGCTTCAGTGGGTTTAAATTTAACTCGAATTGTCTCTAAACCGAAACGATAGCCAGCATCGCGCAACTTACTTTCTAAGATATCGACGGCTTCACCACTCCAACCATAGGAACCAAAAACACCAGTAAGCTTATTTTTATCAGCATTAGCTAGGGTAATACCCAAAGCTGTCTGAATTTGGGTGGGAGGTTGTCCGGCTAAAGTGGGAGAACCAAAAAGAAAGCCAGATGCTTGGTTAACGGCGGTTTTAATTTCTTCTGGGGAGATGATTTCGGCATTGAGAGATTCTACACTCACACCAGCTTTAGTAATGCCTCGGGCGATCGCCTGGGCGAGGGTTGCGGTATTACCGTAGGCGGAGGCATAAATCAAGGCTACATTTAATTCTTGTTTTTGTTGTTTTTCTATCCATTCTCTATAGAGACTGGTTAATTCTTTTAAGCCGTAGCGCACGAGGGGACCATGAGCGGTACCATAGGTTTGAGCTGATTTATTACTAAGTTTATTTAGGGCGTTATTTACTTGACGCGCTGAGGCGGCCATTACACAGTCGAAATAGTAGCGGCGGTCTTCTTCGTAGACTTTCCAACCTTCGTCTAATACTTGGTCTCCACATACATGGGCGCTAAATAATTTATCTGTATATAAAATTTCTGTTTTACTATCATAGGTACATAGTGCATCGGGCCAACGGGGTAGAGGAGTGGGTATAAATTCTAATATATGACCTTTACCGATGTCTAAGCTTTCTTCTGTTTTTATTACTTTTATATTTAATGTTTGTTCGGTGATAATATTTTGTAAGCTTATAGCTGCTGGGTTGGAACAAATTATAGTTACTTCAGGGATTGCTTCTAGGAGGGTTTGAAGAGTTTTAGCACGATTGGGGTTAACATGACCGAGAATTAAATAGTCTATTTTCTCTAGTGAGATTCTCTCTTTTAAGGCTTTTAGAAAGATTGTGGTAAATGATTCTCCAGGAGGATCTATTAGTACTGTTTTATCTGCTTCTATTATATAACTATTAGCGGTGGTGCCTTTTCCTAGACCGTACTCGATTTCAAATTTTAATCTATCCCAAGTGCGGGAGCGAAAAACTTTGGTATGTGGGGCGATTTCTAATACTTTTACGTCTCTTGCTTGATTCTTCATTATATTTTATTCTTGTTCGGATTTTTATTGTTAGGGAATGGGTGCAAGCCTTAGGGAATGGGTGCAAGCCTTGGGGAATGGGCGCAAGCCTTGGGGAATGGGCGCAAGCCTTGGGGAATGGGCGCAAGCCTTGCGCCCCTACGTGCTGGTTGTTTTTTAGTAATAATTACCTACTTTGCGGTGATGTACTGCGGTGAGGGCATCTGGTTGAGAAACTCTTCCTTGGTTGATTTGAGAGTATACAATCCAATGATCGCTACATTCCATGCGACTATCTACTTTACACTCTAAATAGGCTAAAGCATCGGTTAGAATAGGGGACCCGTTACTAGCAGTTTGGGTATTAACACCAGCGAAGCGATCTGCACCTGGGGGAAAACGTTTGAGAAAGTGCTTCATTAACCCTTGGTAGTTGCCTTCTGGGAGTATATTTAAAACAAAGGTATCCCCTACCTGCATTAATGATTCAATTGCCCTATCTTTGGCTACGGCGATGGTGATTCCGGGGGGTTCAAAACTTGCTTGAGATACCCAAGATGCCAGCATTGCACCTTTTATTTCTCCTTTTTTGGCTGTGATTAAATAAATACCGCTACTAATCCGGCCAATGGCTTTATCTAGCTCGTTATCTATGTCTTTACGCTGTTTAATTACTTTCTTTTGCTGTAGCGCTTGACCTATATCTGTTCCTGCTTCTTCACACAGTTGATAAATGGCAGGGTCGGGAGTTTCTTTAATCTTAATAGGAGGAAAAGCTGGTTTTAAGCCAATTTCTGCAAATTTAGCCAATATTGGGTCGATTGGTTCATCATTACCCCCATAGGATTCGTATAAACCAATTAGTTGTTTATCGTGGGCTGCTGCTAAAATGGTACCTAGGTTACTACTAGTTTGTTGGTTATAGTTACCCCCTAATGAAGGCATACCCAAAACAATAGCCGCGGCGTGTTTAACAATTTCTTGCACTTCGTGGGTATCAGCAGTTTTTAGGTCTACCATTTCTACGGCTACTTCAGTTTTAGTAATACCTTTAGCAATTGCTTGGGAAAGGCGATCGCTATATCCATAGTCAGATATATAAAATAAAGCAATAGTTTTTGTGCCTTTGCTTTGGTCTTGACTCCAGTTTCTATAACGCTCTAATAGTTCTCTTATATTATATTTGAGTATTGGTCCATGTCCATTGGCTACGAGGTTGAATTCTCCGAATTTATCCATCCGCTTCATTGCCGCTAATACGGAACGAGAATTTGGACCCATCAAACATTGGTAGTAGAATTGATAGTCAGGTTCGATGGATTGTAAGTCTTCATCGTAGAGATAGTCTGAACAATAGTGCATCCCAAACACGTCACAGGTAAATAAAATACCAGTGTGATGGTCATAAGTTAGCATAGTATCGGGCCAATGTAAGTTTGGGGCACTTATAAATTCTAAAATATGGCCTTTTCCTAGGTCTAGTTGGTCTCCATTTTTAACTATTTTACTTTTGAAGGGTTGATGTACAAAATTTTCTAGAAATTGAATTGCTACTTTAGCGGCTACTACTGTTGCTTGGGGTGCTAATTCTAAGATATCTTTGACTAAGCCACTGTGATCTGGTTCTGTGTGGCTAATAATTAAATAGTCTATAGTACTAGGGTCAATTAAATCATTGAGTAAATCTAGATAAAGTTGACGGAATTTGGCGTGGGATGTATCTACTAGGGCTAATTTATCACCTTGGATGATATAAGAGTTATAGGTAGTTCCATTTTGCAAACCAAACTCGATATCAAAGCGATCGCGATCCCAATCTAGAGAACGAATAGCTGTTGTATCTGCTGCTATTGGTGCTGTTTGCGTGGTTAACCTTTTACTTGTTTTTATTGGTGTTTTGACCATTTATACTCCTTTTGATTGTCTATTATTTATTTTCTTTGATAAATTATTTATTTTTTCTTAATCATAACAATTTTCTGTTGATTTGTTAACTATAAAATTAACTTATGATTCTAATGGACTTTCTTTAGGATAATTATTTTATTAGAAAATAAATTTTTCAAAGTAAAGTTAAATATAGCTTGTGAGAAACTATTAAACTTATTAATTAGTAAAAAGATAGTTATTATAAATAGTATTTTATAATTAAGGGAATGGTATAGCGCTACTTGATACGTGAAGAGGGAAAAGGGAACTCCAAAAACAGTAGGCTAGTAATGTGTTTAATAGCTTGAAAATCTCCTAATCTTAATTGGTACTGCTATATTATAGCAATGAGCGTTGTAGTGTTAACAATATTTAGATAAACTTTTCCCCCCAACCCCCCGCAAACTCGGGGGGCTTTTCATAATAACTGTAAACATCTATTTGCGAGCTTGCTATAGAATGCGCGAATTAATGAATTTTTCCTGAGGATTAGTTAGTACAATAGCACTGGCAAAAGTTCTCAGTCAAATACAGAATAAGTCTATTGCTATAACTCATATCTTGCACCAAAACAAAAGTACAGAAATTGGCCGACAAGGGAGAATCAATTTTTAAGCGCGATCGCATTAATTCTTTAACTCATTACTTCAAAACTCCAAGACTCCAAAACTCCTTACTCCTTACTCATTACTTCAAAACTCATAATTCATCCACAACCAGTAACATTAGGTAAAGATGCTTTGGTCTGAGTATAATCGCCCCTTTTATTTTTGCTCTGTTGTAGCAATTAAAAGATTAGCTGTATCTAAAAGTTGTTTCCATTCTTCTACATACTGTAATTGATTACGCACATGAATATTAATAAATAGGATAATTATCCTAGCAATTAAAGAGCGAATATCAATGGGAGACTTGGTAGTAGGAAAATCAAGAAAAGCTCTTCCGGTAGTTGCATCAAAAGGATGAGTAATAGAAAAATGATTTGCTCCTTCTATTAAAACTAAGTAACTATCTTTTCTTCCTCCTGTTATGCCTTCAGAAAAAGTATGAGTTACACCATAGGTAGAATCTTTTTCATCAATTCCGTAACGTCCACTACTATTAGCAATGACTCCATCACAAGTTCCCCCCATCAATAGTAAAGGTAGAGAATCAGGTAAAGGTAAGATAGTTTTTGGTTGATATCCAAAGCTAACTCCTCCCAACGTATGGGCACCATAGGCGAAAGAAGCAACGATTTGAGGGACAAATTTGGGATTAGCACTTTCAATAGCTACTCTACCCCCTGCTGAGTGACCACCAATAATTACTTTATTTAAATCTAGTTTTCCTGCTAAGATTCCTTCTTGCTGTAGTTGTTCTAACTTAGCTAAAATTGCTGGTAGTGCTGAAGCGGTTATACCTGTACTATAAGTATCAGGTCGCAATTTTTCAAGATCAACTCCAGGCGTTATGCCAATCAATCCAGGTATATTTTCTGCAATCCAATTAAAACCAACCACTACTAATCCGGTTGATGCTAATTCTTCCATTAACCATTGATAACAATGGGCTTCGCAATTAACTCCATTGAAAAAAATAACTATTGGAAAGGGGGTTTGGCTAGAGTCAGCCTCAATAATTCCTAAATTTTGTTCTTGTTGACTTTGATTAAATTGTGCAGGATAAAATATTTTTAGATACAAAGTATCGTAAGGCTGCTCTCCTTGCTCAATTTTGGCTACTTGAAAAAAAGCTCGAATTGTCATTTTTGATACTCGAAATAACTATTAATATCATAGAACTAATATAGGCTACGGGTCAAAAAGTAAATCCCGGTGGGGTGCGTTACTGCTGATAACGCACCTTAGTTTACTAATGTATCTTATGGAGCGATCGCTTTTTACTATTCCCCCCTTAGTTAAGATGATCCCCCCAACCCCCCTTAAAAAAGGGGGGCTTTTAGCTTTATTTTATCTTTGAATTTATCCAGGCGATCGCTTTTTACTATTCCCCCCTGAGTTAAGATGATCCCCCCTTCCCCCCTTAAAAAAGGGGGGCTTTTAGCTTTATTT
>NZ_JALKVM010000388.1:0-46663 GCF_057440575.1 Johannesbaptistia floridana | reverse complement strand
CAAAACTTCAAGACTTCAAAACTTCAAGACTTCAAAACTCATTACTCATTACTCAACCACAACGAGTAACATTATGTATAGATGCAAGATGTGAGTTTAGGTGCGATCGCTTTTTTCATCAGCCCATGTTTCTACAGCAAATTTACCTTGTGAGATTATCTTAACACAATATAATTTATGGAAACCTTCTGTATAGGTTGGTGGGACTAGACGTGCGTATGTGTTAATTATGCCTTTTTCCGGGATTCTTTGTTTTCTTTCACGGGATTGATTCCGTAAAATGCAATCAGCAAGATTAGGTGAAAAATAATAGCCAATTACTGTAAAATCACGTGATTTAGCTGGTTGAATATAGCGTTGTCTATCTTCTGGGGTTGGATTAGTATTATCTATAACAAAAGATTGAGTAATTTCTAAACATGTTTCTAAAAGTCTTTTTTCTCGGTGTCTAGTTTTGATCATGTCTAGATTAATCCGAATATGGGTATCTATAAAATTTTGTTGGTAAAATGTAGATTTTCCACTAGCTTGAATGCCAATAAAGATAATTGCCGTGTACATTTTTTACTCTAAGTATAGTATATTGTCCCCTAGCTTGAAGTAAAGATTGTGGCGAGGCTTTAAATCCAATTTTTTGATAAGATATAAGCGTTATTACTAAAAAATTAAAGTATGGCTGAAGAAACTAAACCCAAATCCCCCGCAAAATCTAAACCCCCTGCGAAGAAAGCCAAACCCCCTGCTATTGAAGATAAACCATTTACTGAGTTTATGCAGGAACATTTCCTACCTTCTTTGGAGACTGCTTTAAAAGAAAAGGGACTCAATGAGGTTCAATTGGAGTTTACTCAAGATAAACTGCCTTTACCTAGTGATGGTCAAGTTTATTGGCAAGTAAAGGGCAACTTGTTTAATGGACAGAGACAATTTATCATTTACTTTCTTGAAGAAAACATCAAGGGGGCTAAAGCTTTTTCCTATGCTACCAATGGTGCTCCCCCTAGTACAATTGAGTCTTTTATGATTGATGAGCGTAGAGTCAATCTGGATCTTATGGTTTTATACACTTTACAACGTTTGAATGGTCAAAAGTGGTTAAGTGGTAATTGAAAATTTTGTTTTGTTTTTTTCTCACATAAGTTTGATCACATAAGTTAATTATAATACTAACTTATGTGAGAATAATTACTCTTTGCTTTGGTAAGCTTTAGCTGAGGCACGAATCCAAATTGAAGCAGCTAAAACAAAAGGAACTGCTGAAACAACAGCCCCCGTGAGAATAGGGTGTTCTCTACCTACAGGTGACATAATCATAAAAGCCATAATCACAGCACAATAGAGTAGTCCTAAAAAAGGTAGTCCCAAAACGAGCAAAGCGAATTTAGTATCTTTTTCCATAGTTATTTACTTTTATATATGGATTGATTAGTTGAGTTAGGAGGCATATAAACTAATGCACAATCCCTAGATTAAAAATCTAGATAATTTGATAACTCTCACTAAAGTTTCTTATTCTAAGATAGCTAAGTAATCAATCAATTAACAAAAACTTTAGATTTTTTTTGTGTTTATATTATCTAGCTAATTGATTGAGAGAAACATTGCCTGCGTATATAGTTAAATACTTGGAATGATTATATGTCTTTAGTTGATTACTTAGTAATTATCATTTATTTAATATTTATTGTTTGTCTGGGGTTGTTTTTACAGAAAAAAGCGAATCAAAGTATCGATAGTTATTTTCTGGGTAATCGCCAGATGCCTTGGTGGTTACTAGGGGTTTCGGGAATGGTATCTAATACGGATTTAGCGGGGACTATGATAATTTCGACTCTAATTTATAGTTTAGGGACAAAAGGGTTCTTTATCGAAATTAGAGGAGGATTAGTGCTAATTATGCCATTTTTAATGACATTTATGGGAAAATGGAATCGCCGTGCCCAAGTAATGACATTAGCAGAATGGATGGAATTGCGTTTTGGAGATGGTAGAGAAGGTAATCTAGCGAGAATTGTGAGCGCGATCGCCATGTTAATTTTTGCTATTAGTACTCTCAGTTACTTTTCTCTAGCTGGGGGGAAGTTCCTGGGGCAATTTCTGGGACTAGAGGATCGTGCGGCGGCTATTTGCTTGATAATTATAGCATTAGTTTATACAACGGCGAGCGGATTTTATGGAGTAATTTGGACAGATGTTTTCCAAGCAATTTTAGTATTTATTTCAATTATTTATATTTCTTATCTAGCTTTGACCCAAGTTACTCTACCGGATAGTTTTAATGTTTCTATACCAGGAAGCGAAGAATTACAGAGATGGAGTTTTGCTGAGTGGAGTGAGATTATACCGCCATTTACCACTGATTTACCAGGAAACTATGAGACTTTTAATTTATTTGGCGGCTTAATTTTATTTTACCTGTTGAAAACTATTATCGATGGTTGTAGTGGACAGGGAGGATATATGATTCAGCGCTATTTTGCGGCAAGAAGCGACCGGGAAGCGGGTTTACTATCCCTATTCTGGATTATTTTACTCTCTTTTCGCTGGCCTTTGGTTACATCATTTGCTGTTTTTGGTATCTACTATCAAAATAATTTGGGCACTATTAGCGATCCCGAATTAGTACTACCACTAGTTATTAATACTTATCTTCCTCAGGGGATAAAAGGATTAATTATTGCCTGTTTTATGGCTGCGGCTATGTCTACTTTTGATTCAATTATTAATTCTAGCGCTGCCTATTGGGTAAGAGATATTTATCAAGCTTATTTGAACAAAGAAGCTACCGATAGCCAACTATTACAACAAAGTCGTCTAGCTTCCGTAGTAATTGTTAGTTTAGGTTTATTGTTAAGTTTTAATTTGACTGATATTAATGATATTTGGGGTTGGTTGAGTGTGGGATTAGGAGTTGGTTTAGGGATACCTTTACTGTTAAGATGGTACTGGTGGCGTTTTAATGGTTATGGTTTTGCTCTTGGTACGGCTAGTGGGGCGATCGCCGCTATAGTTACTCCTTTGGTGATAACTCCTAATTTAACCAATATTCTCTTGAAAGACTATTTACTATTTTTGATTCCGAGTTTTACTTCTTTGCTAGGCTGTCTCCTAGGGACTATTTCCACTCAAGCGACTGAACTGGAGACAATAACCAAATTCTATCAACAAACTCGTCCTTTTGGCTTCTGGAGAGCTGTTACTCAACATTTACCACCGCAACTTTTACACAAAATTAAACTTGAAAATCGTCGGGATATACTCGCTACAGTTATAGCTTTACCCTGGCAACTAGTGTTAATGATGATGGGAATCATGCTAATTAGTAAAAATTGGCAAAACCTAGCCATCTTGGGGTCACTATTTATTTTACTTTCTTTAGCTCTATACTTGGTGTGGTTTCGTCATCTTTCTGAAGAAAAAGTTAGTTGAGTATTTTTAACTTAACTGTCTGTTGATTGACTAAAATATATTTTTGGTTTACCATAAGCATACGTATTAAGTAATATAGACTTTACTATAAATAACTAAATATATTCCACAGTAGTTACTTCAATTAGCAACTATGCCTAAGCCAAACATATTGATCTCAGAACCGCATATTTGTTTTCCCCAAGACTTTGAAACCTTTGGATCTAAAAAAAGAATAGAAGTTAAGCCCCTCGGGGAAACTCTCATAGAAGCAGACTTGGTGTCACCAGCACAACTACAATTAGCCTTGAGTGATCAAAAAAATCGTCAAGAATTAATTTTGGGAGAAATCTTAGCTTTAAGAGGTTGGATTAAGCAAGAAACTGCTAACTTCTTTGCTAGGAAATGGTTTGAACAATTATCAAAAGATTCGCACCATCCAATTGGTTATTATCTCCAAGAGGCGGGTTTGTTAAGTGAAAAGCAGATACAAGAAATTTTAGATGAACAAAAGCGAAATTGGTTTAAATTTGGAGCTATTGCTGTATTAAAAGGTTGGGTGAAACAGAACACTGTAAATTACTTTATTAAGTATTTAGCGCCAGAACAGACTCAGAGTTCTATATATGTAGACAAGACTCACTCAAGGGAAACTAAATCAACTGATGAGCCCAGAAATGAGGGCAAAAATATTCCTTATAATTGGACTGAAGATGACAGTATAGAAGATATACTATCAAAATTTGAGTAAACCCTGCTCATGTTCTATAATTTAGCTTCTATAATTTAGCAAATACTCAAAGGTTTACCATTGTCTCTAGGAGATAGTTTTAGGAAAAATGGTACGGCTTTTTTCACCCAGGTTTGAAGTGGAGTGTAAAAACTTGCTAGATCGCCAAAACAAATATCTAACATATCGGTATGGATAATTCCTGGGTTTATAGGTATTGCCGCCATACCTGATGGCAATTCTTGAGCTAAAGCTTGAGTTAATCCTTCTATTGCCCATTTAGAAGCACAATAGGGGGCCACATCAGGAGAAGTGGAACGTCCCCAACCAGAACTAATATTAACAATAATTCCTCGTTGAGATTTAATCATACTGGGTAAAACATGGCGAATAACATTGACAACACCTTTGATGTTGACATCAATTAGTTGAGAAAATTCATCACTGGGTACTTTCCACAAAGGTGCTGGATGGTTAATCAAGGCGGCATTGTTAATTAATAAGTCTGGTGGAGAATTGAGGAATAATTCTGACCAGTTTTCTACTTGTTCTTCATTAACTACATCGACTACTGTAAAACTATGGGGTTGACTATATTTTTTTTGGAGTTCTTGGATATTTGATTTTGAACGAGCACAGCCAATCACTGTATGTCCAACATTGATAAATTCTTCAGTGAGAGCACGTCCTAAACCTCTACTTACTCCGGTGATAGCGATAGTTTTAGTCATAAAATTAATTGTTTTTACTACTACTAGAAGAGTTAGAGAAACTACGAGTATTTTTTTCTAACCCTTCTTTTTTTCTATCCAGGCCAAGAAACTAGTTAATTAATCTCGCGAATTGGTTGTTTTTGAGATTCCATGTTAGCCTTAGCTTTGTTGGCACTACGCCGTAATGCTTGTAATCTTTCGTCATACTTCTTGCGCTGGCGACGGTTAGGAGTTTGTTCTATGATGGTTTTTAGGGCACTGCCAAGGCTTTTGTAGGCATTACGCAAAGAATAACCGAAGCGGGTAGCTAGGGCGATCGCCTGTTGATCCGCTTCAATTAGTTCTTTGAGTTGCTTTTCACCGTTGTTTTTTTGCCACAGTCTATAGCCTGAAATACCACAAAGTCCGAGGGCTAGTAACAGTAGTAATCCATCTTGTACCCATAATTCTCCCACAGCACCGCCTAAACCAATGGCTAAGGCTGCCATTTCCCAACCTTCGCGAGGGATGGTATCATTTTGAATTCTGGCCACTTCATGCCAAAATAATAAGTTACGTTGATCCATAGCTAAATTTTCCCATTTTGCTAAATCAACTTGAATTTCAACTTCATCTTTACCGAGTTCTTCACAACGAATCAAAGGAGGATTAACCTCGGTAGTCGCTTCTACCATTACCCAAGTTTGCAACTCTGGGGGTAGTAGAGTTTTTAAGCGACGTAGTTCACTCATTTCTGCGCGAGCTGCTGCGGTTGCATAAGATGTCATAATTAAATTTTAGGTTACACTAAACGTCTTTTTATTTTAATCATAAGCGCGATCAAAGGAATACGGCAAATTATGGAACGTGGTTTATTGTGGTTACCCCTACTCTTAGTTTTTATTGGTTTGGCTTGGGCTGGATGGAATGAATATCAAAAGATTGAAGCCTATCAAGCTTGGGCTAAGGATTTTGACAAGGCTAAATATGATATTTATGCAGTTTTAGGACAAAAAGATTTATCTTTGACTTGGGGGAAACCCGCACGCAATCGCCCCATTGATTTACAGTCTTTTTCTCTAGCTAATGTTAATGATGTCCGTTTATTAGTAGATGGGCACCCTGTAGATGCTTCTGATTCTTCTCAAACTAAAAATGTGGCGATTGAGTTTACTTTTGTTAGTGATACTCCTACTGTGATCATTCCTTTTACTGATGTTTCTCTCGCTGCTCAATGGGTAGAATATTTAGAAAAGTTGCGATTAGGAGAAAATTAATCTTAATTATTTTTGCCCTGCTTCCCACATTTCTTGATAAGCTTGTTCCATTTTACGGGTAAACTTTTCTCCCTGCCACAAGGGTGAAGTTTGACGAGATTGCTTTAATTGCCAAATTACTTGTTTACGTAGGTTAGTATCAGTGCCTAGTTTTATTCCCCATTCTATATATTCTTCTTCCCTATAGGCTATGCCTATATCTAAACCCACATTTTTCATAAAAGCGTAACTATTGCGAGCTGTAAATTGTTCTCCTACCAGTGTAACTAGAGGAATAGCCATCCACAAAACTTCAAGAGTGGTAGTAGCCCCATTATAGGGATATGTATCTAAAACTATATCAGCGATCGCTAAGTTAGCTCGATGAGTTTCTTCATTTTTGTCTTTACCTAGGAAACGTATTCTTGAGCTTGATACTCCTTCAGATTCAGCGATATCTATGATCGTTGCTTTAATTAATTCTTGTATGCCTGTGCCTTTTAATAGTAAAAAACTATTGGGCACGGCTTTGATTATTTTCATCTGTAGACTTATTATATAAGGGTTTAGCTTCATCACCCCTTGGACATTTAGATAAATTATGGCGTCGCTGGGTATATCTAAATCTTCACGGCTGAGGGTAGGTACTCCTACTTCAAAGCCATCTATACCTATATAGGTATCTGGTAATTCCCAAATCCTCTCTTGATAGTGATTTTTTACTACATCAGATATTACATAAGCATCGCTAATAAAATAATCAATACTAGGAATTCCTGAAGCGTCAAATCCTAACCAGGTAACTTGAATAGGTGCGGGTTTATGAGCCATAATTCTAACAGTAGGGCCATTGGTTGCACTATCTAAATCAACTAAGATATCTAATTCATCTGCTTTGATTTCCTGGACTATTGTGTTTACACTAGTGCTAAATTGGCGGACAATTTCCACTTTATCTCTAAAGCAGCTTTGAGTTATATCATCTTCTTCTTGATTAATTAAGTAGATAAATATTTGAAACTGTTGTTGGTCGTGGTGATGAATTAACCACCGACTTAGCCAGCCAACGGAATGCCGACGCAAGGTATTAGCAATATAACCAATTTTTAGTTTTTGGTTATTTCTATCGCTTATTTGAGGTTGAGTTTGAATAAGTTGACTTTCGCTTTGTTGGAGTAATTGAGCGATCTGATTTTGTAATAATCTATTTTCTTGGGCCTGGTCTCTATAGTAGAGTAAAGGCATGGTTATATATATAAAAATGTCTTTAACCAGGGGTTCGATTTCCTGGGGATTTGCTGCGATTAGTTGGTTAATTAGATTGAAATATTCTGACCATCTTGACTCTAGTTTTAACCAGTTACCTTCCTTTAAGAGTACATGGATAATTAGGTAATAGCCAGCAACTTTAGTAGTTATACTTTGACACTGAGTATAGAAATCTGTGGCGCGTTGAAAAGCTTCTTCATATTTATGGATAGTGCTATTTAAACTAATCAAGTCTTTTAGCAAAGTTAAATTATCAGGTTGCTGTTCTAAACAACTATTAAGTAATTCTATAGCATATACTAGCTGTAAATATTTGCTGTCATTTTTATAGGTTCTTTCTTGAGCTATTTTTAGGGCAGTTGCGTAAATTGAATTAATAGCTACTTCTTGATTAGAGGTATAACTCCAGGCACTATTGAGTAAAGATATAGTATCTGGGTGGGGAAACCAAACTAATCTGGGTAAAAGTTCCCAGAGTAAATCGGTGTTAACATCCGTGGTGGGTGTCTGTTTTAAATAGTCTATAACTTGCCACTCTGCCAGTATTTCTGGTTTATAGGTTTGTAAATCCATCTCTAGTTGACAGAGGTAGAGTAAGTTATTAATATTACTTGGTTCAATTTGTTGAATTTGATGGCGAATTAACCAGGATATGTATAGTTGATTATTTTTGGCCGTTTCTTGAGCATAATTACTGAGTATTTCCTCTAAGTCTTGAGACCATTTCTCTATATCCTCTTCATCCCCTTGACTAAAAGCTAGTAGCCAAGTTGTTTCGGCTGCCTCTGATTCTTCTAGAAATAAATACCCTAAACCTAGATACCAGTAAGGGGCGATTAAATCTGATTGATTTTCTAGCAAGTTTTCACAATATTCTACTAGTTGCTCATATTTCCCTGTAGCTAAATATTCTTTGATTTGTATTTCCCAATCCATAAATAAATCCTAGTTATTTTAAAAAAGCGATCTCCTTCCACCAGCTTGAGTTTCCCCAGGAATTAGCTTTATATACTAATGTTAACCTAAAGATATTGGCTAAAAGCTATAGAAGTAATGACATTATATATAGTAGGTACACCCATTGGTAATTTAGATGATATGACCTATAGGGCGGTAGCAATTCTCAAATCGGTAGATTGGATCGCCGCTGAAGATACTCGTCATACAGCTAAGTTGTTACAGCATTTTCAAATTAAGACACCATCAATAAGTTATCACCACCATAATCGTAATTCTCGCACCACGGAGTTACTCTCCTTACTCAAGCAAAATCAAGATATTGCTTTAGTTAGTGATGCGGGGATGCCAACCATTTGTGATCCAGGTTTAGAAATTGTCCAAGGAGCGATCGCCGAGGGTATTCCGGTGATTCCTATTCCTGGAGTCACTGCGGTAACTACGGCTTTGGCTATATCTGGTTTAACTACGGAGCGTTTTGTCTTTGAGGGGTTTCTCCCTACCAAAAATAAATTACGTGGGGAGAGATTAGAGGTGATTAAGCGAGAATCTCGTACTCTGGTGTTTTATGAAGCCCCTCATCGCTTAGTAGCTACTCTTTCTGATTTACTTGAGGTTTGTGGTGGCGATCGCCAAATTGTTTTGGCTCGGGAGTTAACCAAACTTCATGAAGATTTATGGAGAGGTACATTAGCAGAGGCGGTTGAATATCATCTTTCTACTTCTCCCCGAGGGGAATATACCTTGGTTGTAACAGGTTCTACAAATGAGCAGCTACCAAATCTTCGGGAAAATGAGCTAAAAATCGAATTAGAGAAGCTATTAGCGCAAGGAATGAGCTTAACCCAAGCTACACGCCAATTAGCTCCTTTTACCAGTTTTTCTCGTCGAGAGATCTATCAAATTGCCATAGAAAAAAATTTTTTTTCAAAAGGTGATAGGAAATGATGAAAAACTGGGTATGTTCTAAATAGGAAAGAAAAACAACATTATTACCTAATAATTTACAGGAGCAAAACCATGAGATCCGACTTACAATTTAAACTACTCGCTTACTTAAACGACAACCAAGAAGAAAAAGGTTTCACATTAATTGAACTACTCGTAGTTGTTATCATTATCGGTGTTCTTGCAGCAGTTGCACTACCTAACCTTCTAAAACAAGTAGGTAAAGCTAGAGAAACTGAAATCAAAAACGCAGCAGGTACAGTTAACCGTTCTCAGCAATCATACCACTTTGAAAGACAACAATTTGCGCCTGGTTTAAGCTATCTTGGAATTTCAGTTCCTACTGAGTATATCTCTAATGGTACTACTGCCACTGCTGACAACCTAAGTATAGCTTCTGTTGACCCCCAAAGTGATGCTACAGTTCAACCAGCCAACACTAACTGGAGCAACGACGGTACAAGAGCTTATTCTGGTTTAATCATCTACGCTAACGGAACTTACGCTCAAATCCTTTGTCAATCAAATGATGCAACTGCCTTCATGGCGGCTCCTGCTGGTGTTAGCGGACCAGACTGCGACGCTGTTAACGGTAACATCATCAGATAATTATTGAGATATCTTAGAGTTTTCTACATAAGTATCTTAACAATTGAGCGAACGGAGGTGCAGCTTATTCTCCTAGAAAATAGGATAGGAGTTAATAGGCTGCTTTTTTTTATTTATATGTTTCTACCAATTCTCAAAGTAAAAAATCAGCAAAATGCCGATAGACATGGATTTACTCTCATAGAGTTAACAGTAGTAATCTTATTTATTTCTGCACTAGTAGCTGTAGCTTTACCTAATTTAATCAGACAGGCAGGTAAAGCCAGAGAAGTGGAGTTAAAAAATGTAGTGGGAACGATAAATCGAGCTCAACTAACTTACCATTGGGAAAAAGAGATATTTGCTCAGGGAGTTGATGATTCAGATAGTTTAAGATTGTTAAATCTTAGCTTTAATAATAACTATATTGTAGACTATAATATAGTGGCGAATACTAGTGCTATTTATCATGCAACTCTAGCCCCTACTAACCCTAATTATCAAAAAGACCAGACTAAAGCTTATTCTGGTTTAGCCCTGTTTAATGCAGGTGTGTACAACACAGTTATTTGTCAATCACTGCAATTGCAACAGGTTGCTAACATTCCTAGTTTACCGCCCGCTATACCCTGTAGTTCGGATTTGGAGCAGTTGAGATGAATAATAACTTATCTTCACAATTTAGATTAAATTTAAGTTTACATATTGTTCGTTTATTAAAAAACCCGTCAAAAGAGTTAAAGGGTTTTACGTTACTCGAATTATTGGTAGTAATGATATTTGTGAGCCTTCTAGCAGTTGTTGCTTTACCTAACTTAGTTAGACAAGCAGGAAAAGCTAGAGAAGTAGAATTTAAAAATGCAGTAGGCGTAATTAATCGTTCTCAACAAGCCTATCACTGGGAGAAACAAAACTTCGCCCAGGGTGTAGATGATGCTGATAGTTTAGAATTATTAAATGTAAGTTTTGATAATCGTTATATAGATGCTTACAATATTCAGGCATTTTCTAGCCATGCAAACATCGCCTTAACTAATTTAGAATCAATAGATGATCAAACGAGAATTTATTCGGGAGCAACTTACCACGACACTGGCCAATATAGCATGGTTGTTTGTCAATCCCTTCAGGTAGCTACTAGTGTAGCACCACCTGTTAGTAGTAGTGATTGTGGAGTAGATGCAGAAAGAGTTAGATGAGTAAGCTGAGTACTTCTGTATGGCAATTAGGCCAAAGACTAATAATTTTACTACTTTGTTTGAGTGGTGTAGTTATTTTGCAACTACCTAGAGCTAACGAAGAGCAATCAGAAATTACTGAAGAAGAAGCAATCAAAGAAGAACAGCAAAAAAAGCTGCGTATAGATGTACTCCAACAAATGCCTGATTTTGGCTACAGTAATCTTTTTGCTAATTGGATATTTTTAGATTTTGTCCAATACTATGGAGATAGAGTTTCAAGGAGTTTTACTGGTAATACGCTTTCAGGAGATTATTTTCAAGCAGTAGTAACAAAAGACCCGCGTTTTGTCGATTCATATTTTTTTCTAGCACCAGCAACTTCCTTGTTTGCCGCTAAACCAGCTCTATCTGTAGAATTAATGGAAGAAGGACTAGAAAAAGTTTCTCCCACTCAACCTGTAGCTTATCAAATATGGAATTACAAAGGTATTGATGAGATGTTGTTTCTGGGGGATCATGAAGCAGCGATAAAATCCTACAGTAAAGCTCTAGAATGGACTAAATACCATAATACCGAACAGGCAAAAATTGCAGCAATGAGAGCTCAACAAGCTAAGGATTTTTTAGAAACTAAACCTGATAGTAGATTAGTTAGAGCTAGTGCTTGGTTGATGATTTATAGTAATGCCAGAGACGACCAAACTAGGGAATTAGCCCGTAATGCAGTAGAAAAAGAGGGGCTAGAAATTGTCGTAAGTGGGAATACCCTAACGGTTAGGCCCCGTGAGCTACAAGAAAATGAAGAGTAATATATGAGCTGGGATTCACAAGTAACTACATATTTAAAAAGTAATAACTATCAGGAAGTGGCCGAATTTTACGAAGCTAAAATCAGCGAAACACCTGATGATGTTTCCCTATACTGGTATTTAGGCTTAGCTTATCTATTAGCAGAACAAGAAGGGGAAGCAGTAGGAATTTGGTTATCGGTTTTTAGTGAAGGAGAATCAGAGGAGATAGAAGCTTGGACTAGAGAATTAGTAACAATTTTAGAAACAGAAGCAAATCGTCAAGGAGATTTAGAAAATAACTATAAAGCTTGGTTAATTCGGCAACAAATATTAGAATTAAACCCAGAGTTAGTAAATAATATTTTACATTTAATTAATTTGGAAGTAAATCTGGGGGAATATCAACCAGAGAAATTAAGAGAATGGCGTATATATGATTTACTAGAAGCAAATAGTAGAGAAAATATAGATATTCAGTTACTGCTTCAAACCCTAGATTCTCTTTTGCCAATTCCTACTTATGAGTCAGTAGAATTTGCTGAAACTGTAATAAAAAAATATTCTGACATTAATGAAGTAATTAATAAAATAGTTACTAATGCTGAAATAATGACTTATGAACAGGGGTTTCCTCTTTATGCACTAGATTTACACAAAGTTTGTACAAGATTAGACCCTAATAATTTATTTTATTATAAAAATCAATTTTGGTGCTTAATAGAAGCTTCTAAACTACAAGATGCTTTACCGATAGCAGAAGAATTTTTGCGCCGTTCTGATAGTATTGTAGTCAAGGTATTTGCCTATTATCAACTTTTGTATGTTTATATGAGGCAGGCAGATTGGTCAAAAGTAGTAGAAGAAACTGAAAAATATAAAGAATTAATTAGAGGTTTGACGGAGGAGAAACCTTTACTCGTACCCATGTTTTTAATTATTGACTTTATTATTGTGGGGAACCCTCTACTATATATAGAAGACAATCCCCAAGAAAATCGCCCTCTAATTAATGAAATTGGGAAAATCTTTCAAGAAGGTGCAAAAACAGTAATTCATCCTCCAGAAATCCTAGAGACAAACAGAAAAACCACTAAACATCAAAAGTTAAAAATAGGCTATGTGGCGCACACCCTAAGAAGACATTCTGTGGGTTGGTTAAGTCGCTGGTTATTTCACTATCATGATAGAGAGGCTTTTTCTATACATATTTATTTACTTAGTCAACAGGCAGAAGCATTTACTAAAACTTGGTTTGAACCATACTCTGAGTCAACACACTATTTTGACAGGAATATCAAAGAACTAATTGAACAAATTAAAGCCGATGAAATTGATATATTGGTAGACTTAGACAGCATCACCCTCAATTTAACCTGTCAAATTATGAGTTACAAGTTAGCGCCAATACAAATTACCTGGTTAGGGTTAGATGCTTCGGGAATTCCCGCTATAGATTACTTTATCGCTGACCCCTATGTGTTGCCAGATGATGCCCAAAACTACTATCAAGAAACTATCTGGCGTCTACCAGAAACTTATTTAGCTGTAGACGGTTTTGAAGTGGGGGTTGCCACTATTAGTAGGGAAAGCTTAGATATTCCCGAAGATGCCGTTATTTATCTCAATATTCAAAACTCTAAAAAAAGACATCCT
This sequence comes from Johannesbaptistia floridana, assembly GCF_057440575.1. Lineage (NCBI taxonomy): Bacteria > Bacillati > Cyanobacteriota > Cyanophyceae > Chroococcales > Cyanothrichaceae > Johannesbaptistia > Johannesbaptistia floridana. The sequence goes on along the minus strand of NZ_JALKVM010000388.1, from coordinate 33,190 downwards.
CAGTGTTTAGAATTACAAATGCAAATCTTAAAGGCAGTGCCTAATAGTTACTTCCTAACCAAGGGTACAGGAGATACGGAAATTATCAAAGAAGTGTTTACTAAAGCAGCTTTAGACCATGGTATTAATCCCGAAAGACTACGGTTTTTAGACCGCACCCCTAATGAAGAAACCCATCGCGCTAATTTGGCGATCGCTGATGTAATTTTAGATACGTATCCTTACAATGGTGCGACTACTACCCTAGAAGTTCTCTGGATGGGTATTCCCCTAGTGACGCGAGTGGGAGAACAATTTGCCGCCCGTAATAGCTATACTTTTATGAAAAATGCTGGAATCACGGAAGGAATAGCCTGGACAGATGCTGAATATGTGGAGTGGGGCATCAAATTAGCCAAAGATGCTAATTTACGAGAGGAGATTATCAAGAAACTGAGACAATCCCGTCGCCATGCTCCCCTATGGAAGAGTAAAAAGTTTACCCAAGAGATGGAGAAAGCCTATCAACAGATGTGGGAAATTTATTGTGAACAAGAATCAAAATAATTAGCCAAACTATCTATTTAATATGAACTGGAATTCAGAAGTAACCACATATTTAGAAAATCATAACTATCAGCAAGTTGTCGAATTTTACGAAGCTAAAATAGGCGAAACACCCGATGATGTTTCCCTATACTGGTATTTAGGCTTAGCTTATCTATTAGCAGAACAAGAAGGGGAAGCAGTAGGAATTTGGTTATCGGTTTTTAGTGAAGGAGAATCAGAGGAGATAGAAGCTTGGACTAAAGAATTAGTAACAATTTTAGAAACAGAAGCAACTCGTCAACTAGATTTAGATAATAATTATAAAGCTTGGTTGATTCGTCAGCAAATATTAGAATTAGCCCCAGATTTAATCAATAATATTTTGCACTTGATTAATTTAGAAATAAATCTCAGGGAATATAGACCAAATAAATTAAAAGAATGGGGAGTATATGAGTTATTGGAAAAAAATACTGTAGATACTATAGATAATCAGTTACTTCTAGAAACCCTAGACTCGATTTTACCAATTCCTACTTATGAGTCGGTAGAATTTGCTGAAACTGTGGTCAAAAACTATCCTGAGATTAATGGAGTTACCAGTAAAATTACTCAAAATGCTCAATTAATGGCTTATGAAAGAGGGTTTCCTGCTTATGCGGTGGACTTAAATAAAATTTGCCTAGCAGCCTATCCAGATAACTTATTTTTCTACAAAAATCAATTTTGGTGTTTGACTAAAACTGAAAACTTTCAGGATGCTTTACCAATAGCAGAAGAATTTTTACGTCGTTCTGATAGTACTTTACCCAGGGTATTTGCCTATTATCAACTGTTTTATCTGTATATGAGACAGGCGAATTGGAATAAAATAATCGAGGAAATTGAAAAATATAAAGAATCAATAAGAGATTTGACAGAGGAAAAACCCCTATTTGTTCCGAACTTTTTAAGCATTGATTTTATTATTGTTGGGACTCTTCTGTTATATATTGAAGACAATCCTAGAGAAAATCGTCCCTTGTTAAATGAAATTGCTAGGTTGTTTCAAAATAGCACCAGAAAATTAGTATCAGATACAGAAATTTTAGCAATAAAAAACACAAGAATTAAAAACAAAAAGTTGAAAATAGGTTATGTGGCGCACACCCTGAAAAGACATTCGGTAGGGTGGTTAAGTCGTTGGTTATTTCACTATCATGACCAAGAGGCTTTTTCTATACATATCTATTTACTCAGTCAACAAGCAGAAGCCTTTACTAAAACTTGGTTTGAACCATACTCTGAGGCAACACATTATTTTGAGAGGAATAGCAACAAAGCAATAGAACAAATTAAAGCCGATGAAATTGATATATTGGTAGACTTAGATAGCATGACCCTCAATTTAACCTGTCAAATTATGAGCTACAAGTTAGCGCCAATACAAATTACCTGGTTAGGGTTAGATGCTTCAGGAATTCCAGCTATAGATTACTTTATCGCTGACCCCTATGTGTTGCCAGATGATGCCCAAAACTACTATGTAGAAAATATTTGGCGTCTACCAAATACTTATTTAGCTATAGACGGTTTTGAAGTGGGGGTTCCTACTATTAGTAGAGAAAGCCTGAATATTCCTGAAGATGCCGTTATTTATCTCAATATTCAAAACTCTCAAAAAAGACACCCTCACTGCTTGGAATTACAAATGCAAATCTTAAAAGCAGTGCCTAATAGTTACTTCTTAACTAAGGGTACAGGAGATCCAGAAATCATCAAAGAAGTGTTTACTAAGGCAGCTTTAGACCATGGTATTAATCCCGACAGACTACGCTTTTTAGACCGCACTCCCAATGAAGAAACCCATCGCGCTAATTTGGCCATCGCCGATGTGATTTTAGATACTTACCCTTATAATGGTGCTACCACTACCCTAGAAGTTCTCTGGATGGGTATTCCCCTAGTGACGCGAGTGGGAGAACAATTTGCCGCCCGTAATAGCTATACTTTTATGAAAAATGCTGGAATCACGGAAGGAATAGCCTGGACAGATGCTGAATATGTGGAGTGGGGCATCAAATTAGCCAAAGATGCTAATTTACGAGAGGAGATTATCAAGAAACTGAGACAATCCCGTCGCCATGCTCCCCTATGGAAGAGTAAAAAGTTTACCCAAGAGATGGAGAAAGCCTATCAACAGATGTGGGAAATTTATTGTGAACAAGAATCAAAATAATTAGCCAAACTATCTATTTAATATGAACTGGAATTCAGAAGTAACCACATATTTAGAAAATCATAACTATCAGCAAGTTGTCGAATTTTACGAAGCTAAAATAGGCGAAACACCCGATGATGTTTCCCTATACTGGTATTTAGGCTTAGCTTATCTATTAGCAGAACAAGAAGGGGAAGCAGTAGGAATTTGGTTATCGGTTTTTAGTGAAGGAGAATCAGAGGAGATAGAAGCTTGGACTAGAGAATTAGTAACAATTTTAGAAACAGAAGCAACTCGTCAAGGAGATTTAGATAATAACTATAAAGCTTGGTTGATTCGTCAACAAATATTAGAATTAGCCCCAGATTTAATCAATAATATTTTGCACTTAATTAATTTAGAAATAAATCTGGGGGAATATAAACCAGAGAAATTAAAAGAATGGGGAGTATATGAGTTATTGGAAAAAAATACTGTAGATACTATAGATAATCAGTTACTTCTAGAAACCCTAGACTCGATTTTACCAATTCCTACTTATGAGTCGGTAGAATTTGCTGAAACTGTGGTCAAAAACTATCCTGAGATTAATGGAGTTACCAGTAAAATTACTCAAAATGCTCAATTAATGGCTTATGAAAGAGGGTTTCCTGCTTATGCGGTGGACTTAAATAAAATTTGCCTAGCAACTTACCCTGATAATCTGTTATTTTACAAAGATCAATTTTGGTGTTTGACAAAAGCTCAAAAATATGAGGAAGCTTTATCTGTAGCCGAAGAATTTTTACAGAGGTCTGATCAGATTTTACTCAAACTATTTGCTTATTATCAAGTATTTCATATTTATATGCGAAAGGCAGATTGGAATAAAGTAACAGAAGAAGCTAAAAAATACAAAGAATTAATCAAAGATTTGATTAAGGAAAAATACTTATTTGTTCCCGACTTTTTAAACAAAGACTTTATTATTGTTGGTAATCCTCTACTATATATTGAAGACAATCCTAAAGGAAATCGTCCTCTGTTAAATGAAATTGCTAGGATATTTCAAGAGACTACCAGAAGATTAATCTCAGATCCAGAAATTTTACAAATAAAAAACACAAGAATTAAAAATAAAAAGTTGAAAATAGGTTATGTGGCGCACACCCTGAGAAGACATTCGGTAGGGTGGTTAAGTCGCTGGTTATTTCATTATCATGATAGAGAGGCTTTTTCTATACATATTTATTTAGTAAGTCAACAGGCAGAAGCATTTACTAAAACTTGGTTTGAACCATACTCTGAGGCAACACATTATTTTGAGAGGAATAGCAACAAAGCAATAGAACAAATCAAAGCCGATGAAATTGATATATTGGTAGACTTAGACAGTACCACTCTTAATTTAACTTGTCAATTAATGTGTTATAAGTTAGCGCCAATACAAATTACCTGGTTAGGCTTAGATGCTTCAGGGATTCCCGCCATAGATTACTTTATCGCTGACCCCTATGTGTTGCCAGATGATGCCCAAAATTACTATGTAGAAAATATTTGGCGTCTACCAGAAACTTATTTAGCTATAGACGGTTTTGAAGTTGGGGTTCCTACTATAAGTAGAAAAAGTCTAGATATTCCCGAAGATGCCGTTATTTATCTCAATATTCAAAACTCTCAAAAAAGACACCCTCACTGCTTGGAATTACAAATGCAAATCTTAAAAGCAGTGCCTAATAGTTACTTCTTAACTAAGGGTACAGGAGATCCAGAAATCATCAAAGAAGTGTTTACTAAGGCAGCTTTAGACCATGGTATTAATCCCGACAGACTACGCTTTTTAGACCGCACTCCTAATGAAGAAACCCATCGCGCTAATTTGGCGATCGCCGATGTGGTTTTAGATACTTATCCTTACAATGGTGCTACTACTACCCTAGAAGTTCTCTGGATGGGTATTCCCTTAGTGACGCGAGTGGGAGAACAATTTGCCGCTCGTAATAGCTATACTTTTATGAAAAATGCCGGAATCACTGAAGGAATAGCCTGGACAGATGCTGAATATGTGGAGTGGGGGATTAAATTAGGTACTGATGCTAATTTACGAAGAGAGATTATCTGGAAACTGAGAGAATCTCGTCGTCATGCTCCCCTATGGAAGGCGAAAAAGTTTACCCAAGAGATGGAGAAAGCCTATCAACAGATGTGGGAAATTTATTGTGAGAAAAACCCTGAATAATTTACTAGCTAGAAATCTCTGACATTAATTTCTCTCGATTTTCACTCATCCAGCGTTGACGGTAAATCATCTCTAAATCACTTCCCGCCTTGCGAAAAATTCGCACTTGATAAGACCAAAGAGCTTGAAAAATCCGATAAAAAGCCATAGTAATAATTGCTACGATTAAGCCTGTAGCCGTAGAAATAAGAGCTTCAGCGATACCTAGGGATACTCCCGTAGTGGAAGAGTTACCCAAATCATTAATCTGAATTGAACCCAAGGAATTAATTAATCCCAAAACTGTCCCCAATAACCCTAGTAAGGGAGAAAGAGCGATGACTGCTTCTAAGAGTTTATCACCTTTGCGCATTGATCCTAGTTCTTCATCAGCGGCGGTTTCTAAAGCTAAATGAAAAACATCAGGCTCAACTTTTGACAACCGTAATGGTGCGTAAAGAAAGCCTCCAATAGGGTGTTTACGATATAAATGGGCTACTTTTTCTACTACTTCCCAATTACCTATAGCTGCATCCATAATCTTGTTGAGAATTATGCCTTCTCTAGAAAGTAGCTTACTCCAAAACCAGATGCGTTCAACTATTGTTCCCAAGGCTAAAATTGATAATAAGAGTAATGGCCACATTGCCGGGCCACCTTTTGTCATAATCTCTCCAAAGTTCATGTGTATTCCCCTTTTATCCTCACCTTCTGCAATATCCAGTTTAGATTACCCATTTTAACATACTCAATACACCTAGAGTTATCCAAGCGCAACCTATGGCGATCGCTCTTAAATTATAATAGGTTTTTACACTCTCATCTTCAGATGTTAACTCTTTTAAATCTAGCCAAATTCCCACCCCCCTCCGAAACCAACCTGATACTTTTACTTGAGTTCCTAGGGGAAAATTTGACTGTTTTATTTCTTTAGGACAGTGACGCAAATTAATTATACCCAATCGATCTTGTATTTTCAAGTCATTAATCAATAAACTTCCTTTTTCTCTAGTTCCGATTAATTTTCCTGATATTTCTACTTTTTCTCCTTTTACTGGGTTAATAGAGGAGTTATAAATTAAGCTCATTATTTTACTTTCTTTAATTTTTTTATTTCCAGAATACATTAACAAACTTCTTACTATTATACTCAACCCTAAACAAAATAGAGGTAAACTTACTAACATCTTATTATATTCGCTAAAAAAGTAAACAATTACCCCTATAATTATCCCTCCAATTAATCCGATTATCGGTAAATTTAAAATTATTAAATCCAGCCAGACATTATGCTTGAATTTATTTCTACTTATTTGTTTTTCTTCTTGAATAGTTTCTTCTAATTCAAGTTGAGTATATAAGTTTAATTGTTGAGCATAATTAGTTAAAACTCTGAGTCTTTTTCCTATCAAAGGATGAGTAGCGTTTAATTCTAGCCATTTAGCCATAGGGTTAATTATATCCCAGGTAAAAATTCGTCCCACATTGTTAGATTCGAGGAGGGGACAGGCAACCCCAGCAGAAATCGCCATTTGATAATCATAAATGCCCATAAGGCGAGTCTGCACCAGTAACTTATTAGATTTTGTGATATTTTCTTTAGGTGTAATTATACTCTGGGCTATTTTTAATAAAGCACGAATTAAAGCATTAGGATTACCTGTCGTTTTCACAGCAAAATAGTCAGCCTGATGTTCTCTAATCCGAGATAAATAAAAGAGAAAATAAGTTCCCAGATTGTAAATAAAACTAGGCATAATTGCCTGTTGATGTTTAGGCTTAGTAATTGTATTTACCAAAATATGAATGGTATTAATTAAACTATAACCAAAAGTAATTACCCAGACATCTCCATCAACAATATGTCCTAACTCATGGGCATAAACTGTAGCGATAGCTTCTTCATCCTTTTTCAAGCAGGAAAACAAGCCTTTAGTGAGTATTATGCGGGGCTTATTAGGAAAAACTCCATAGGTAAAGGCAGTTGGAGTTGGATCATTGATGATGCCCAAGCGTGGTAAATTAAGGTTATTATCTCTACAGACATTGTGAATTGTTTCTGAAGCTTCTTGAGAGTAGTAGCTAATTTCGCTAATGTTTACCCAACGAATATTATAGTTATTTTCATATATAGAATCTAATAGTTTTGTAGCCGTAAAAAGTGCTATCAAATCAACAACTACAGTTAAGGCGATGGCGATTTTCACTAAACTCAAAAAAGCAAAAGAAGCCAACCAAAAATTTAACAACCAAGCCACAATCAAGATTGGCCCTAAAGTTAGGATAAAAATCAATCCCAAAGTAATTGATATAGCTAAAAATAGATTACCACTCGATGGAGCTTTTTTAAGTGTTATATTTGTTTCTAGACAGCGCTTAGGTAAAGGTTTAGATTTAACTGTCAATTGAGCTGAGATATTTTCTTCTAAACTAGCTGTTTTTAAAGCTTCATTTTCTAGATAGGTATTCTCATCTAAATATTGATTATTTTCTTGATTTGCGTGAGTTAGTTTCAAATTGGGTAGTTTTTCCTTAGCCCAATTTTGAATCATAGTATCTTGACTCCAGTTAAGTTCTTCACACAAACACATAGCATTTTGTGTATCTCTTGTAGCTGTGTAAGCTTGAACTAGCCACATTTTTGCTTGCTGAACTTCTAGAAGATTCAACTGATGATTATGGTGACAATATTCCTCAAGAAGATTAATTGCTTGGGGATAATTTTTGTCTCTCAAAGCTTGTTGACCTTCTTCAAAAATAGCGTTTAGCTGTTCTATAGTATATTTAGGGGTAGCTTGAATGGCATTAAGCCATTGTTGAGCCCATTGACGCACGGAGAGAGTCTCACTAGCGGCCAATTCTCTACAGATATAGATTACTGGTTCTCTTTCACCGAGACCATAATATGCCCTAGCCAAACCTACTTTGGCTTGAATATATTCATGAGAGTGATAGTTGGTGTAACTATCGCAAAAATCCGTTAATAATTCTATGGCTTTTGCATATTGCTGTTCTTCTACAGCTTTTAATCCTTTTGTTAATGACATTCTACCGACTCTACTGAGTAAACAGATAATTAGCGATATTTTATATTTTATAAGTACCCAAAATTGAGCCACAAATTAACATTTTTGAGGCAAAAATTTAGCCAAAATAGGCTATGTCTGATTTATTCATAGTTTTCACTAAGATAGCCCGATCTAAAAATTTGTTTCCACGTTCACAAGCAGTTTCAGGAGCAAATAAACAAGCATGACAAGCGGCCCAATGTAAAGAAATATTACCTTGATTAGGTTTATGTTCAGCACAAAGAGGATCTGAGGTACAGAGTTTAGTAGTTTCCAAAGCACTAGCGATATGATAACCGAGAGTTTGAGGATTACCCAGATTAACTAATCCTCCCAACGTTCCCTCACTATCGGGAGCTGCTGTATAAATTAAAACTCCTCCCTGAGGGCCATTTTCAGCGCTAGGAGATTGAGAATAGATGCGTTCTTTTAAACTAGCTGCATTATAACCACATTCGATTGATAATTGACACATCAAAGCATGGGTAAAAGAATGAATTAACAAATAGCGAACACCCAGCAGAGATGCTTTTTTTGGATCTAATCCTCGACTATTGAGCCAGTTTTTTTGAGCTTCTTTTAGTTCAATTTGATACTTTTGAACTGCTGCTAAATTTTCCCACTCTTGTAGCTTATCTTCGTTAAACTGTAAAAAGATGCCTTCGCCTTTGACTTCTGTAGCAGGAACCCAAGTAGGTTTTTCTCTACTTAGAGAGACTTGATAATCTTGAGGTGATTGTTGATTATCATCAAGGTCATTGGGGGATTGTATGCGTGTAAATCCAATTAAAGCTTTAACTTCTCTGAGTTTTTCTACTAAAACTATGCGGTCAAAATAACTTTCGTAACCACGAGGTGCATCTACTGGATTGAGTTTAAAATTATCTGATTCTGGTGTTTTTTCTGGTTGAGATAAAGCTAACCACTCTGGTGTTTTTAAGTCTTGATATTCATCGGGTTTTATGCCTTCTTTTTTCTTGCGAATTACTTCCCAAATCTCTGCATAAGAATATTTATTTAGTTTGATTAGTTGTCCAGTACTTTGGAGTGTTTTTACAATTATTTCTAATATTTCGGGTGTATTGGCTCTTTCTAAGCTTTGCCAATTATCGGCGACAATTTGCTCTAATAAGGCATTTCCTGCCGGGAGAGAAAGAGCGGATCTCGTTACTGGAAACCAGCTATTAGAGGCACCTAGTAACATAGTTTTCATTTGATGTTGACAACTTTCGTCAAAGGTTCTTAGATGAGGATTTCGTCCCCGACATTGGGGCATATTTTGTTTACCCCTTTCTCCAAAAGCTTCAGATAAAGGACGGGGTGGTACTTCACAACTATCGCATTTGACAAAGATTTCTGTAGTAGATCCTGAAACGCCACGTTCTTCTAAACGCAGTAATCCTTTACAGTTGGTGTTGCCTCGGTGAACAAAAAAGTGCCAGGGAAAATCATCTAAATGTCCTTGTTCACAAGCTACTAGAAAACGCACAGGAATGCTAGGGCGTGGTTTATTCGCCTTGTTACAATTTTGATGGACATAATAAGTTTTCTCCTGGCGATATCGGTCTGTTTTTAGTTGAAATAATTGTGATTGCAATGGGGCCAACAGATTACATTCAGGACACACCATCCAACTAGGAAAGGGTGCTACAGGAATGCCGATTAAATTCTCCCAGGGATTAGGGTTATCATTGGCTTCTGTATCAATGGGGGGAGGACAGAGTTTTTGAACTTGTCTCCCGAGGTGTTTTTGAACATCCGCAAGCAGTCGTTCTTCTTGGAGTAATAACCCATTGTCGGCATCAAGCCATTCTTCTAATCCCATGATAATCACAGAGAAGTTAAGTAGGTCTGCTACAGCACCTACTCCATAACTAAAGAGGATTTGACTAGGTCGTAGTTGACCTACTTTGTATTTTTTAGCCATGGCGATCGCAATTTTTTCTCAGGATAGCTTAATCTTGCTATATTTCTGGTTTTGGTTTGTCATCAGGTATTTTGGGAGCTGTATCTACTTTTTCCAGATGGTATCCCTGTTTTTTTAATTCTTTAACAAATGCAGTAGATTTTTCTGGTTGCTTTACTCCCTGCTGTTTTTTTGCTTGTTTTAGTTTAGCTTTTCTGCCCATTTACTTGATTCCGATACCATTCAATTGTTTTTTTCAGTCCTGCTTCTAAGGACATTTTAGCAGTAAAACCAAATTTTTCTTTAGCTAAGGAAGCATCTAGGCAGCGGCGGGGTTGACCATTGGGTTTATCTGTTTCCCAGATAATTTCTCCTGAAAATTCCATCAATTCACTTATAAGTTTTACTAAGTCTTTGATGCTGATTTCTTCATTAGTTCCTAGATTAACTGGTTCTGACTCGTCATATTTTTGAGTGGCTAAAACAATTCCTCTGGCGGCATCGGTAGAGTAGAGAAATTCTCTCGTGGGACTTCCATCTCCCCAAACCGACAGGTTTTTATTCCCTGTAGTTTGGGCTTGATGTATTTTATATATTAGTGCTGGAATTACATGGGAACTTGCTGGATTAAAGTTATCTTCTGGACCGTAGAGATTTACTGGTAATAGATAAATCCCCTTAAATCCGTACTGTTGTCTATAGGCTTGTAGTTGCACTAGCAGGGCTTTTTTGGCGATTCCATAGGGTGCATTAGTTTCTTCTGGATAGCCATCCCAAAGATTACTTTCTTGGAATGGTACTGGGGTAAATTTTGGATAGGCACAAATTGTCCCGATACAGACAAATTTTTCTACTCCCCCTCTATAGGCACTTTCTATTAATTGAGTACCCATTAACAAGTTATCGTAAAATAGTTCCGCGGGTTTTTCTCTATTTAGGCCAATCCCTCCCACATGGGCAGCTAAGTGAATAACTATATCTTGATTAGCCACTATTTTCTGGCAATTATCTAGTTTTCGTAAATCGCAAGAGTGCGATCGCGGTATCGTCATCCTCTTAGCTGTCGCTCCTGCTTCAATTAGTTCTTGAACTACTTGGCGACCTAAAAAGCCCGCACCTCCTGTCACCAGGATATTTTTTTCTTTTAAATCAAGCATTTTTTTCTTTAACGATTCTTGACTCTTTAACTTGACTCTTTCACTTTAATCGTTTTTTCAGACATTTTCTTGACCTAAAGCTTTTAAATCTGCATCTACCATCAATCTTACTAATTCTTCAAAATTTACTGATGGATACCAGTTTAATTTTTCTCTAGCTTTTTGGGGATTCCCTATGAGTAAATCTACTTCTGTCGGACGTAGGTATCTTTCATCGAATTCTACATAATCTAACCAATTGAGATTTACATAACTAAAAGCTAATTCCAAAAACTCTTTCACTGAATGTGTCTCACCTGTAGCTATTACATAGTCATCTGGCTTCTCTTGTTGTAGCATTAACCACATAGCGTTTACGTAGTCTTTGGCGTAACCCCAGTCTCTTTTGGAGTCTAGGTTTCCCATATACAGTTTCTTTTGTCTCTTTGTAACTATCTTCGCTACAGCTCTAGTGATTTTTCTTGTTACAAAAGTTTCTCCACGTCGTGGCGATTCATGATTAAACAAAATTCCGTTACAGGCAAATAAATCGTATGATTCTCGATAGTTAATAGTTTGCCAATGGGCATATACTTTTCCGCAGGCATAAGGACTACGAGGATAAAAAGGTGTTTCTTCTGTTTGGGGTATTTCTTTTACTTTCCCGAACATTTCTGAAGAACTTGCTTGATAAAATTTGATTTCTTTGCCTGTACGTTGTTGATAATCTCTAATTGATTCTAATAGTCTTAGAGTCCCCATAGCCACTGTATCCACTGTATATTCTGGAGAGTCAAAACTTACTCTTACATGGGATTGTGCCCCTAAATTATATATTTCTTGGGGTTGTATTTGTTCTATTATTCTGCCTATGGTGGTTCCATCGGTCAAATCTCCATAGTGTAAGAATAACCTCGCATCTGGGTTATGGGGATCTATATATAGGTGGTCTATTCTATCTGTGTTAATTGTGGAAGTTCTTCTGATTATACCGTGAACTTCGTAGCCTTTTTCTAAGAGTAATTCGCTTAAATAAGAACCATCTTGACCTGTGATACCTGTTATTAAAGCTCGCTTCAAATCAACACTCATTAATTTTTCGTTTATTGTGTACATTAATTATAGTATATCCTTTCATGCTTTTTCTAGAAACTTTTAGTTTTTCCTTTATATACTTTAAGTCCAGTGCGATAGAGTGTAGGAATCTATCGCCACTGTTTTGTTTAGATAGGAATTTAATAAGCTCCGTTTTTATAGGGAAATAAGACGATACTAATGGTTTTAATAATAATCCAAATGTCCAACCACCAATAGCGATAACTAGCGTAATAAACGTCTATTTTTACCCTTTGAGGATAGGGTATATCATTACGTCCAGATACTTGCCACAAACCAGTTATACCTGGGCGTACTGTGAGAACTTTATCTATAGAGTGACCATATTGAGATAATTCTTCTGGTATCAATGGTCTTGGACCTACAATACTCATATCTCCTTTTAAAACATTCCAGAATTGAGGAAACTCATCGAGACTAGTTATTCTCAAGAATTTACCAATCCAGGTAATGCGCGGGTCATCTTTTAGCTTAAAATTCGCTTCAAACTCTTGACGCAGATGTGGATTCTCCTCCATCAGTTTTTCTAAAACTTGGTCGGCATTTTGAACCATTGTTCTAAACTTGATACATTTAAAACGTCGATAATTTTTACCCACACGTTCTTGTATATAAAAAATTGGTCCTTGAGAACTTCCGGCTATTAATATCGCTACCAATAAATACAGTGGTAAACAGGTAATCAGAACCAATAAAGAAAAGACGATATCAAATAAACGTTTAGCAGAATTTCCGTCTAAAGCTTTCAAGGGAAGACTTAGGTATTTATATTTATTTGATTGAGGTAGGGGACCTCTTCTTAGCAACCCTCGTACTAGCTTGACGGAGATAAGTTGGCTATTAGCTGTCATCTCACTCCTATACACACACACCACATTTAATCATCAGGTCGCTGATTAATAAGCAAGCTCCATAGAGCTTTCTATCTATTCAGCGAACTATTCCCGAAAGGGATCATTCTTATTGTTACACACCCTTAGTCTGAATGCTCAATTTCTTAGCTAAAATCTTGCCATTGAACTTTCAAAAATATCTGAAGACTAAAGGCGTTAATATTTTAACAAAAAACTAGTTGTAGCTAGGGGGATGATAGGCTACTTTTAAACTATATTACTTGACTCTCATCTGTAAACTTGAAAATTTTAGCCAATCTTAATTTTTGCTAATTAACTAGTACACATATATATGAGTAATGAGTCTTGAAGTAATGAGTAATGAGTTTTGAAGTCTTGAAGTCTTGAAGTTTTGAAGTAAAAGAATTGATCCTAACCCCTTAAACTCAGACCCTCGCATCTTTACCCAAAGTTACTTGTGGATGAATAATGAGTTTTGAAGTCTTAAAGTAATATTAAGTCTAAGTATAATCATGATTTTTCATGGCTATATAATATAATAGAATTGAGATTATAATCGATTATTCACAAAACCTATGAATGTTGAACCTTGCTGCCTAAATTTACTATTTGTTTTGTTACCTTTGATAGACCAAGAGAAAAAAGGTGTTTGTATTGAAATTGGTGTGGGAACTTTTGCTTTTTATTGTGAAATATTTGCTCGTCAAGGTTTTAAAACCATAGCCGTTGAGCCTTTACCTGTAGATAATCTTAAAAAATTATGTAATAATCTCAAGATAAATTTAATTGAGAGTTGTGTTTCTGAGATTAATGGAAAACAAACTTTATACATAGGCAATTTTCAAGGTTCAGAAAATCTTAATCTTTGCTCTTTACATTCTGACTGGTGGGGTGCTTCCAGCAAAAAAATAGAAGTACCTTCCATAACTTTATCTAAACTCATAACAGACAATGACGTTACAAATATAACCTGTTTAAAAATCGATGTAGAAGGAGCCGAGTTAAGTATTATTCAACAACTAAAAGAGTTACCTCAATCTTTGTTACCGACTGTAATTATGTTTGAGTATGGAGGTGGAGATAGCAAGCAAAGTAATGATAAAGGATGGTTACCTAAATTTTTAAATGCAACTAAAGAATGTCTCAAAATCTTAAAAAGTTGTCAATATAGTTTTAGTATTCTCATAGATGCCGAAGAAAGCGAAGAAGAAAGAATATTTGATTTGCAAACTATTGATTTAGATAATGATTATATTTTTAGTTCTAATGCTCAATGGGGCAACATAATTTGTATCAAAGGATATACTTTTAATCCTGTAGAAATTAAACAACTATGTTCACCTTTTCGCCAAGAAAAAAGCCAAGAAAAAAGTATTTTTAATAAAACCGGAGAAGAATTAGTAATTGAAAAATTTATTCATTCAGAAGATATTGTCTTTGATGTAGGAGCTCATCTAGGTGATTGGAGTCAACCAGTATTTAGTAAATATAGCGATGTAGAGATACACCTATTTGAAGCAATCCCGCAAAATTACCATAAATTATTACAAAAATCAGGGCAGTTTTTAGAAAGTGGTAGATTTTTTGCTAACAATTGTGCTATAGGCGCAGAAGAAGAGATTAAAAACTTTTACCATTATCCCCAGCAACCTAGTTGGAGCACTTCTTATCGTAGGTTGGAGATAGAAGAAAAATATAGTTTACCAGCGCCGCAAGAATTTCCTGTTATTACCACAACTTTAGATAAATATGCTCAAAGAATGGGAATTAAACGGATCAATTTTTTAAAAATAGATACTGAAGGGGGAGAATTAGATGTACTCTATGGATCCGAAAGTTTATTAAAAAAAGGAGGGATAGATTTTATTCAGTTTGAATATGGCGGAACTTATTTAGATGCAAAAATTACCTTAGAACAAGTATTCAATTTTTTGAGGAAATATAAATACAATATTTTTAAAATACTTCCCGAAGGTTTATCGTACTATCCTGAATTTAATAAAGCTTTAGAAGATTATCAGTATAGTAATTTTTTGGCTTGTAATGAAAGATTTCCCTTGAATAATGGTCAAGATGCTCAACCTCAAATGTTTGATTTACCTAAGATGTTGCAAAAATACAACATTCAACCGAGGGGAATCATTCATTTAGGAGCACATCAAGGAAAAGAAGCGAAATTATATCAATCCCTAAAAAGCAACAAAATTTTATTAGTAGAAGCAAATCCAGAAATATTTACTCAATTAGAAGAAAATATCAAAGATATACCAGAAGCTCAAGCCGTTAACTGTGCCATTAGCAATGAAAATGGGACAGTTACATTGCATATAACTTCAATGGATCAAAGTAGTTCTATTTTACCATTAAAGAGGCTAACTGAATACTACAGCATGATTGAAGAAAGTAAGCAAATAGATGTACCAAGCAAAAAGCTAGATAGTCTTTTAGAAGAGCTTAATTTGAAGCCATCTGATTTTAATTTTCTCAATATTGATATTCAAGGAGCTGAGTTACTCGCATTAGAAGGGGCAATTAATTTATTACCACACATAGAAGCAATCAACACAGAAATTAATTATGTAGAATTTTATGAAAATTGTGCCTTAATAGATCAAGTTGATGAATTTTTAGAAAATCATGGTTTTATCAGAGTGGCAACTACTACACCCTATCATCCTCATTGGGGTGATGCTTTTTATATCAAAAAACCAGTGATTACTATGTCTACTTTAGGTAGAAATGGAGGTTTTGGCAATCAAATCTTTCAATATGCTTTTCTCAAAATTTACTCTCAAAAACATAACTTGCATTTAGAAACACCTTCTTGGATTGGTCAAGATTTGTTTGGAATTGAAGATCCCCCGATTACCAAAAAATTACCTAAACTAGATGCTATATACACATCATACTCACAACCAATTATTGTCAATGAAAATGAAGTATTTCACAACGTAGACTTTTGGGGCTTTTTTCAATACCATACTCGCTACTACGCTCCCTATAAAAACTATTTTCGCTCTTTATTTCAACCGATACCAGAGCTTAAGAAAACACTTAATGTAGCATGGAATAAGCTTTCTCTAGACAATAAAACTGTAGTAGCCCTTCATCTGAGACGCAATGATTTTGGCTGTGGATACTTTTTTATTGCGCCAAGTAAATGGTATCAAGATTGGTTAGAGGGTTTGTGGGAAACTTTAGATAATCCCATATTGTATATAGCTAGTGATGATTTAGACCAAGTAGTTCATGATTTTGATAAATACAATCCTATTACATGTCATGACTTAGGTCTTAATATACCTCAAGCTCAATTTTATCTAGATTTTTGGATGCTTACTCAAGCAAATATAGTAGCAACATCTAATAGTTATTTTTCTGTTACAGCTTGTTTATTAAATGAAAGAGCTAAATTCTTTTTCCGCCCTCATTTAACTACAGAAAAATTAATTCCTTTTGATCCTTGGCACAGTGAGACAGTGTTCAAAGAAGCAACAGTAGAAGAAAATATTGCCCAAAAATATCAAGATGATCAAGTCAATTTAGTAATTTTGCCTGATTGGCAACAATCAGAAGAAATTTTATACGAAGATTTATCACAGGCAATTAATATTTTTCTGCAACATCCTCAAATAGATAGGTTAAGATTGTTTGTTCTGTTTAGTAAAATATCAATTGAAGAAGTTTACTTAATAATAGGTGATATAGTTATGAATATATTTTTAGAAACTAATTTAAGCGATTTGAATATAGAGCCTCAAATAGAACCAATTCATTGGATGAAAAACTTCAAAGATAGACTTAGAATTAGAGGTAGAATTGCATTATCTCATGAAGATCAAGGTGTAGTCTCTGAAACAAATATACCAACAATTGATCTCAATAGTTTAACTTTTGAGTAATTTGGCAATCCTCACTACCTACTTTAGTGCTTTCCTTGAATGTAAAAAACACATAATAAATATACTCAAATCTTGCATCTTTCTCCAAAGTTACTACTATTAGAGTTTAGGATTTGGAAAGAATAATTAAGATTTGAGTATACTCTTATAATTGTTTACAGTTTCAAATCAATAAAGCCTTAAGCTTCTACAGTTTGAGTTTCTTTGACTTGGCCATTTTGTTGCTCTTCTAGATCTAAACGACCATAATAAGCATCGATAACCAATTGCTTTAGATCCTCAATTAAAGGATAACGAGGATTAGCACCAGTACACTGATCATCAAAAGCGTGTTCTGACAATTCATCGACTTTAGCTAAAAATTCTGCTTCACTTTCTGTAATTACTTCTTGAATTGAGTTAGGAATCTCGATATCAGCTTTTAATTTTTCAATGGCATTAATTAAGAGAGTAACTTTTTCGTCATCAGTATCGCCACCTAAATCTAAGTAGTCAGCAATCTGAGCATAGCGCCATTTAGCGTTAGGATATTTATACTGAGAAAAAGTCGCTTGTTTAAAGGGGGCATCGATAGCATTATAGCGAATGATGTGGGAAATCATTAAAGCGTTGGCTAAACCGTGAGGAACATGGAACATACCACCTAATTGGTGGGCGATGGAGTGACAAATCCCCAGAAATCCGTTAGCGAAGGCTAATCCGGCCATAGTTGCTGCATAGTGGATTTTTTCTCTAGCTTTAGGATCATGGGCACCGTTGTGATAAGAAGAGGGGAGATATTTAAAAATCAAACGAATTGCTTCTAAAGCTTGACCGTTGGTAAATTCTGATGCTAGTACAGACACATAAGCTTCAATTGCATGGGTTAAGGCATCAATACCGCCGTAGGCTGTTAATTTTTTGGGTAGATGAAGAACTAATTCCGGGTCAACAATGGCCATGGTCGGGGTTAGGGCATAATCGGCCAGGGGATATTTAATATTGTTACGGCGGTCTGTTACTACGGCAAAGGGGGTAACTTCAGATCCAGTACCAGAGGTTGTGGGGATGGCCACAAGAATTGCTTTTTCTCCTAATTCAGGTAAATCGTAAACCCGCTTACGAATATCCATAAAGCGCATAGCTAGTCCCTCGAATTCGATTTCTGGATGTTCATACATTAACCACATAATTTTGGCTGCATCCATTGGGGAACCTCCACCGATCGCGATGATCACATCTGGTTCAAATGTATTCATCATTTCTAAGCCTCGATTTACTGTATCTAGGGATGGATCTGGTTCTACATCATAAAATATGTCATACTTCAAACCAATTTCTTCTAGGACTTCTTCTAGTCCTCTCGTCATGCCTAGTTCATATATTGGCTTATCGGTCACAATAAAGGCGCGTTTTTTCCCAGCTAGTTCACGAATTGCGGTGGGGATAGAACCATATCTAAAATAAATTTTAGGTGGTACTCGATACCAGAGCATATTCTCCCGTCGTTCTGCTACGGTTTTGATGTTGAGTAAATGTTTTGGTTCCACGTTTTCGCTGATTGAGTTACCACCCCAGCTACCACATCCTAGAGTTAATGATGGGTCTAAACGGAAGTTATAGATATCTCCGATTGCCCCTTGAGAGGATGGAGTATTAATTAACACTCTAGCGGTTTGCAGGTTATCTTCAAAGGTTTTAATATGTTCTAAATTAGCCGGGTCTGTATACAAAGCTGCTGTATGACCTTTCCCTCCAAATTCTACTAGTGCTTCAGCTTTGGCCACTGCGTCTTCATAATCTGTGGCTCGATACATCCCTAGGATTGGAGATAGCTTCTCGTAGGAAAATGGTTCGTCTACACCAATCTTCTCTACTTCTCCAATAATCACTCTGGTGTTTTTCGGTAGAGATAATCCGGCTATTTCTGCTATTTTCTGCACTGGTTGTCCTACGATTTGAGAATTTAATCGTCCCTCGACAATCATTAGGTTGCCTAATTTTTGTATTTCTTCTTTTGTTAAAAAGTAAGCACCTCGGTTGATGAATTCTTCCCTTACTTGTTCGTATATTTCATCGACTACTATTACTGACTGTTCACTGGCGCAAATCATCCCGTTATCAAAGGTTTTACTGAGTATGATTGAAGATACGGCCATTTTGATGTGAGCTGAAGTGTCAATTAATGCTGGTGTGTTTCCAGCTCCTACCCCTAGAGAGGGATGTCCCGAAGAGTAGGCGGCTTTAACCATTCCTGGTCCACCTGTGGCTAGAATTAGCTTGATATCTGGATGCTGCATTAAGCTTTGAGATAGGGGCACTGTCGGCTCATCTATCCAGCCTATAATATTTTCTGGGGCGCCTGCGGCTACAGCAGCTTGTAAAATTATTCTCGCTGATTCTATGGTACATTGCTTCGCTCGCGGATGAGGGGAGAAAATAATTCCGTTGCGAGTTTTTAGGGCAATGAGAGATTTAAATATTGCCGTTGATGTGGGATTGGTTGTCGGTACTATTCCTGCTAAAATTCCTACTGGTTCGGCTATTTTCTGAAAACCAAAGGATTTATCTTCTTCTATCACTCCACAGGTTTTTTCTCCTTTGTATTTGTTGTAGATAATTTCTGAAGCAAAGTGGTTTTTAATTACTTTGTCTTCTGTTACTCCCATTTCTGTTTCTGTGGCTGCCATTTTTGCTAAAGATATGCGAGCCGCATTGGCTGCTAATGCTGCTTTTTTAAAGATTTTATCTACTTCTTCTTGACTATAGGTGGCATATTTTTCTTGAGCTGCTTTTACTTTAGCAATTAATTCTGCTAATTCTTCGTGATTTGTAACTTTAGTAACCATATTTATTGATTTTTGATTTAACTAACTACTATTAATTTTAACTCTCTGTTTTTTAAAAACAACTGTTTTAAAAATCTTAAGGAAAATATAATATTTAAAGCAGTCTTAATAAATTAATAAATTAATTACCATTTATTAAGGGAATTTCCGATAACCTCTGTACCTTACGCCTATATACAACCTTAATTTTAGTTGAAAATTTACTCTATGGGACCAACTAGAGAAATATAGGGTTTAGTTAGGTATTTTTGGGCTACTTCTTGTATTGATTCCGAGGTGACTGCGTTTACTTGAGTCGGAAAAAGACTATCAAAGTCAATTCCTAACTCTAGTGTTTCGTACCACCCGAAAATTTGAGCAATTTCCCCGTTAGATTGTTTACCTAAAGCGTATTGACCTAAAAGTTTATTTTTAGCTACTTGAAGTTCTGTTTCTGTCAACAAGATTTCACAAAGACGTTCTACCTCTCCTTTTAAACCAGCTTGGGCGATCGCTGTATTTTCTGGCGATGTTCCCATATAGGTAATTAAATTAGATTGGTCAATTCTCGTGGGATAGAAGGCGGAGACATCGTAAGCTAAGCCGCGTTTTTCTCTCAATTCTACAAACAGACGGCTAGATAAACCGTTGCCTAAGTAAGTATTAATTAGCTTTAAAACTGGGTATTCTTCACTTTTTACCCCTGGAGTCAGATAACCTAGCATCACTATACTTTGTTGAGTATCTTGATAGAGTTTTACGGTTTCTGGTTGAGCTTGTAGTTCCCGAAAATTTGGACTATCTAGGGGTGATTCTGGGTTTTTTTGGTCTCCAAAGGCTGCTTCTACCCATTCTCTTGCTAAATCTGGGTCTATTCGACCACAAAGACTAATCACCATTTGATCTGGCCGAAAGTGTTTTCCCTGATAGGCGTGTAAATCTGCTTTAGTTAAATTTTCTATAGATTCTTCTGTTCCCAGTACTGATAAACTATAGGGATGATCCTGGTAAATTGAGCTTTTGAGTTGATTAAATGCTAAATTAAAGGGTGATTCTTTTTGAGATAGAATACTTTGTTGGGTGAGATATTTTTCTCTTTTAACTTCTGTTTCAGGAAAACTAGGAAAGCGGATGATTTCTGCTGCTAAATTTAGTATTAAAAGAAAGTCACTACTTACTGTTTTTAAGCTAATCAGGCTATAGTCTGATGTAGCTTCTGCTCCTAAACTAGCTCCTATTGATTCTATTTGATAGGCTATATCTACTGCGTTCAGTTTTTCTGTCCCTTTAGTAATTACCGAAGCCACTAAATGAGATAATCCTGCTTTTTCCGGTTTTAGAGAGCGAGAACCAGCATTTTTAATAAATATTTTCCCAGAAATTATGTCACTACTAGGATTAGTGATAGTCAGTAGAGTTAGGCCATTTTCTAAGGTTGTTTGGTGGATTTGTTGAGCTGAAGTTGAGTTTCTTGTTTTCATTGATTTTTTTTACACTGGGTAGAGTACTGTGATTGCGTAGTGTTGACTAGATAAGTATTGTTGGGCAACTTTTTGTATATCTTTGGGGGTGATTCTGCTTATTGTTGAAGGATAGGCTACTGACAGTGTTGCTGTATTTGCTACAGTTTGATAGTATCCATATAATCCTGCTAGTTGACCTGGTGTTTCTGTAGAAAATATATAGTCATTGATCAGTAGTTTTTTGGCTAAGTTAATTTCTCTTTCACTAACTAAATCGTTCTGTAATAATTCTATCTCTTTGGCGATCGCTTCTTCTACTTTTTCTACATTTTCTGGTTTTAGCAGTGCGTCTATGGTTAACAAGCTCGAATCTTCTTGTATTGAGTAGTCACTACTTATATCTAAAACTATTTGTTTTTCTTCTTGTAATTTTTTTCTTAGACGTGAATAACGTGCTCCGGCAATAATTACCGAGATCAAGTCTATTACCAATGCCTCAACCCATTCTTGAATACTTGGTCCTATCCAGCCTATACTTAGGCGTGCCTGTTGAATTCTGGGTAGATATATTTCATTTCTGCGAATACCAATCAATGGTGGCTCTGCTTCTCTTGACTTTGGTGGGCATTCACTCCGAATGCTAAAGTTTACGAAGCAATCATCTACTAATTTTAGAGCTTCTTTAGCTTCTATTCCCCCTACAATCACTACTGTCATATTTTCTGGTTGATAGTAGCTTTTGTGGAAACAGCGCATTTGATTTGGAGTATGCTGTTTTAGTATTTCTTCTTCTCCTAGTATAGAGCGTCTGTAGGGATGTTTTTGATATATATTTTCACATAGTGATTGAAATCCTATCCAATCAGGATCATCATAGGCTGAATAAATTTCTTCTATTACTACATTTCTTTCATAATGAAATTCTTCGGCATCTATTTCTGCTTCTAAGAGAATTTCTGCGAAATAGGGCAAAGTTTCTGGCAAATCTAACGCTCTCGTGGACAGGAAAAAGTGAGCATAGTCGTGACTTGTGGCGGCATTAGTTATGCCTCCTGTTTTTTCTACTTGATAGTCAAATTCTCCTGGCTTTATATTTTTACTGCCTTTGAAGATCATGTGCTCTAAAAAATGGGCCATTCCTAACCAGGCTTCTGGCTCTTCTTTTGCACCTGCCTTTACCCATACGTCTACTACTACTATCGGGCTAGATTCCACTGTTTGATGGATCACTGTTAGCCCTTTTGCTAATTTATATATTTGTCCTGGAAAAACTGGTTGTCTTTTCTTTTTGAGGAGTTGTGGCAATTTCAAATCCCCTTCCCGGATTGCTGCTTTAATGTTATCTATTATACTTGCTTAGGGGTTTTTCCGGGGATCCTTTTGTTATGAACTGATAACATTTATCTGATAAATCACCACAACGCCGTTTTACCTCAGCTTATGACCTGGAAATCCAGGTGGGCACCTCAGCGATTCGTTTAAAGTTTCCAGGTACTTGCCTGGTTTACTGCCACGAATTCAACAAGTTCCCTTATTAGTCAAGCATAGATCAATAAACTTTATTGGCAGTCACCAACGCCGTAGTGATTTATTTATTTCAGTATAGTCTAATTTCCCTGTAATTGACAAGATCTAGTTATAGGAGCAATCAAATTAGTTCAACAGCATGAAAACAATTCATGATATCTTTAAGACAAAGAGTTATTAGTATTAGGAGTATATAAAATTTATACCCCTCCCCTAGCTAGATTAATAGAACAACTGCAACGTTTACCAGGAGTTGGACCAAAAAGCGCACAACGTCTGGCTCTACATATTCTTAGGCGAAGTGATGACGAAGTACAAGCTTTAGCCAAAGCTCTAGTTGATGCCAAAAAACAAGTAGGTTTGTGTCAAGTTTGCTTTCATCTTTCTGCAACTCCAGTGTGTGAAATTTGTAGAAACCCTAATCGTGACCAAAAAACAGTTTGTGTGGTTAGTGATTCTCGGGATGTTATTGCCTTGGAAAAAACTCGTGAGTATTCTGGAAAATATCATGTACTGGGAGGTGTAATTTCTCCCATGGATGGAATTGGACCAGAACAATTGAATATCCAACCCTTAGTCAAAAGAGTTAGTCAAAAAAGTATCGAAGAGGTAATTCTAGCCATCAGTCCCAGTGTTGAAGGAGATACAACGACTCTGTATGTGGGTCAACTGCTTAAACCATTTACTAAAGTAACTAGGATTGCTTTTGGTTTACCCATGGGAGGCGACTTGGAATATGCCGATGAAGTAACTCTAGCTAGGGCTTTAGAAGGGCGTAGAGAATTAGATTAATTAAGTTTACGGTATCTAAGACGATACAAGACATGTCTTGCTAGAGGATGTTTTGATGGTAACAGGGGGTGATCAAAATCATCATCTTGTGTATAAGTCATATTTAGCCTTTTCATCACGGCAATTGAACGCCAATTCGATGATTGACAAAAAGGTCTTAAGATTAAACGTTGAGTTTCTAGTATCATTAATTATATGTTGACAACAAAAGTACTGGTGGAAAATATGAGATAAGGCAATATTGAGGACCCGCAATTTTAATTTCAGCCATCCCCTCTCTTAACGCCATTGAAAACCTGCACCAATTCCTTTTTCAGTATTTCTTAACTGTATATCTTTCTGAATCGGATTATTACTTATATAGTATAAAAAATTTACCAGATGAGTGCAAAGTACCTAGTTGATCTAATTGTTTGAGAATCCAGTCACAATTGAAGATAGTTTTATATATCGGGTTTTTAACCTGGAGTTTTCCTCTGTTTTTAGTTACTAAACCTGAGAGTAGAAGTTGAATTTGTTCAGGAGTGCCATCAATGATTAGCCCCTCTTGTGTCAAGATTTGTTGATATAATTCTAGTAATCTTCTCGCTTTTGGTTCGTTGTATAAAAGTCGGTTACGAATGGTGCGTAAATGTTCGGGATTATCTTGTGTCTCCCAATCATTGATTATGTGCGATCGCACAATTGCCTCAACAAATAAGGTTTCTTTTCCAGGTGTCAAACTTACACCAGAATTAGAGGTATTTAAACTAGAGATAATCACTTGTTGACAGAGTTTTTGAGTTAACAGTGGTTGTCCCCCTGTCCATTTAAAAATAGCTTCTAAAATAGTTTTAGGATTAACAGAAATATTGGGTAAATATTGAATTAAATTTTGTGCTTCACAAATACTAAAGTCTTGTAATTCAATTTCTCTACCAAGATTAAAAGGAGTCATCCGTTCCCCGGATTTTAAATCCGGGGTGCAAGCAGTGCGACCGCCAATCAAATCTGAGGGAGTTGCTACACCAAACAATGCCCAGGTCACTCGTTCCCCGGATTTTAAATCCGGGGTGCAAGGGAAGTGACCGCCTGACGCGCTCAAAGGTTGATAATCCTGTTGATAGGGACGTAACTCATGACAAGAGCGGATGAAAGCAAAAAAATCATTTACCGGGAAAGGTAAGCTAAGAATACTATCAATTTCATCTACCAGAATAAACAGTCGGCTTTCTTGAGTCTGCTTAAGAATTTCTTGAGTTAACAACCATAGTTGTTGTAACATGGGCAATTCTGACCAAGTTTGCCAATATTTTTTGAGAGATATACTTCCTAAAAGCTGAAGGTCACTCACTAAAGCTAACATTATGCCTCGATACCATTGTTGAGGGCTTACCTGTTTACTTGCCAGTTGAGTCATATCTAAATAAACACATCGATAGCCCTGTTGTTCTAACTGGTGCTGTATTCTTACCCTTAAGCTAGACTTTCCCATTTGATGAGCATTGAACACATAGCAAAATTCTCCTTTTAACAAAGCATCATATAATTCTCGATCTGCTTGACGAGAAACATAAGTTAAAGCATCAGCGGTGAGACTTCCTCCTACCTGATAAATTTCTTGCTTATTCATTTTGTTCATAGTTAACATGAGAAAAATATTGTTTATATAGTTCACATCCAGGACTAGCTCGGAGTCCTTGTAGTTTCACTAAGCCCAATGCTTCTAAACGATAGGCGCTGTCTAAATCTAAGGTGACAGGATTGTCACTAGATAACACTTGAGTAAATTTTTGCTGTAAGAGCTTATCTTTGTTTAAAATCAACCATAGGTGATGCAAATGTTCTTGATAAATACCTTCAGTAGTTGACGCTTGTTCTAATAGTTGTCTGAGAGATAAGTAACCTGAGCATAACCAATAAAAAGCCAACTGCAATAAATAAGGATGTCCTTCGACCAAATCGAATAAAGGCTCTAAACTAAAAAGACTCTGAATACCTAATTTACCTAGTTCATAACGTTTCACTAAATCCCCCATTTGAGGCAAGGTCAAACTAGGTAACTGTAGAGAAAGCCCTATATTAAAGGGAGACTGATTAGGGGGCAAATACAATGTTAAGTCGCTAGTATGAGATATAATTAACCTTAGCTTTTGCCATCTTTGGCGTACTCTCCCATATTCATACCAGGCACGCAACATAGAAAAAAAATCACTGGCTAAATCGGGATAATTAAATAAATAATGGGCCTTTTCGATGGCAATTACTAAGGGCTCTTTTACTACATTCAGCAAATACTCTTGCATATATACAGTGCAACTTAACTTACTCTCTTGACCATCAAACCAAAAATCTTCAAAATTAGGATTTAACTGTAACTGTTGAGTAACACTTTGACAAAACCAGCGGAGAAATTTGTCTAAATCATTTAAGCTCGCTTTGTCTGCCTGCTGCATATCCACCCTAACGGTTTTAATTCCATTTTGACAAGCAATACCCATCATTTGATAAATCAAAGATGTCTTACCCATATATTTTGACGCCTTAATACGAGTTAAGCTCCCTGGTTGATTAAGAGCATTAAATGCTAAAGTTTCTACCGGAGGACGCTCAATATACAAACGGGAGTTAAATGGAAGGGGATAACCCGGAAAATGCAGTTTTTTCCAGATTGGATTTTCTTGTGGTGGTCTTTGAAATCTTGGGTCTCTTGGCGGTGGTGTACTTGTATTTTCTGACTGAGAGAACTGAGTTAAAATTAGTGGTAGATTTTTTTTTGTAACACTACAGCCTAATTCTTGAGATAGAGATAGCCATAACTGAGAACCAATATCTTTGAGATACCCTGCATCATATCCTGTCTCTCCTGCCATTTCCCGATATGATTTTCCCATTAAAGTCATACGGAAAACTATTTCTTCAACATTACTCAGTTTTCTAGGTGCCAAGATAGCTGTAATCCACTCAAGGGTTTCTTCTAGGTTTTTCATTGCAGAAAATATGAGATTAATTTTTATAGTACGTTAATTTACAAATTTTAAGATACAAAAATACTTGGTTTTATATTTTATCATTTGAAGAGAATATTAAGTACTTTTTAAAATTATTATTGTACTTGCACTTTAACTTGAAAAAAGTCATAAAAGTCGTAAAAGTCATAAAAGTCATAAAAGTCATAAAAAACTATTTCAATTACTTACTTATCTGACTTGTCTTTCTCCTACTAGTTTTGATAAAATACCGATTACCCGTTTTTATAACTGAGATACAGTTTATTTAATAATTTGATTTTTCCCTAGTGTCATAATTTAAAACCTTTTAAGTAGTTTTTTACTCAAGTTTATTTAATCAGTAAAGGCAGTTCCTAATGATTTTAAAATCTATTAATCATAAAAAAGAAACAATTTTAATTGTGAATGATCAATCTAGTAATTTACTAGAAATAGAAATAACCTTGTTATCTCGTGGTTATCATGTAAAAAAAGCAATTAACGCTCAACTGGCAATAAACTTTTCTCGATTAACGCCCCCAGATTTAATCCTTATTCAGGTAAAAGGACAAAAAATCAATGGATATAAAATATATCAAAAACTCAATCAAATAGACTGTACACAAAATATTCCCCTTATTTTTTTAGGAGATTTAGACGGAATTTATCAGAAAGTTGAGGGTTTAATTAGTGAGAGTGTCGATTATATTATTGAACCTTTTACTACAGTAGATATTTTAAGAAAAATCGAGTTAAAACTAATGAATAAAAGAGAAAAAAACCTAAAAACAAAATTAACTAACCAACTTAAGGGTGAGCAAGATTCACGAGTTGAAATTAAAAAAAATCAGTATATGCAATCAAAATCGGATAAATTTTATAAGAAAATTAGGAAGATAATTAATTCTTGTCCTAAGGGGATTGCAGAATTAGAATCAGTTCATGATGCAACTGGAAAAATTATTGGTTTTAAATGTCTTTTACTTAATCCTATAATGAGAAATATTTTAGATATTAACGAAGAAGAGGTAACAGACAATATTATTTTACAACAGCTTTTAAACAAGCTTGATACCCAATTATTTGATGAATTAATTCAGGTAATGAAGATAGGCAAATCTCTAGAAAAAGATTTATATGATCAAAATCATTTTTTAGAAAATTGGTACCATTTAACTGCGGTTAAGTCGGAAGATAAAATCAGATTAACAATAGCAATAATTACCAAGAGAAAGCAAACTGAATTGGAACTACAAAAAATATCTAATTTAGATAGTTTAACCCAAATAGCTAATCGTCGTATTTTTAAGAGTTATTTACTTGAGCAATGGAAACTATGCGATCAGGAAAAACAATCTTTATCTCTCCTGATTGTAGATATTGACTATTTTAAAGAATATAATGATACTTATGGTAATCTAATAGGAGACAATTGTTTAATTATAATTTCTTACTTGCTACAGCGTTGTCTTAAAAGCTCTGATGATTTGGTAGCTCGCTATGGAGGAGAAGAATTTATCATTATTCTTCCCAAAACTTCTTTGAAACAAGCTGTTGATTTAGCCCAATCTATTAAAAATGAATTAGCATCATTAAAAATACTTAATCCTAATTCCCCTCTGGGAAACTATCTTACATTGAGTATAGGAATTAGTAACATAATTCCTCAAGCAAATAAATCAGCTAAAATACTAATTGAAACCGCAGCTAAAGCACTAGATCAAGCAAAAAATCAAGGGCGCGATCGCTTCGTTGCTTGTCAAATTTCATCGGAATTTTAAAAAATTAAACTGCAAGACAAAAACTAGAGGCGATCGCCAATCTTGAGTTGAATGTAAATAAAAGTTAAAATCTAATGTATTTTTCTATACAAGATTTACACAAACACAATTGCAGCAATTATACTAGCTTTTAAAATTCTTTTTTTAGACTATAAAAATATGAAAATTTCTCAAATAGGTATTTCCCTCTCCCTGTTACTATTGTGTTTAACAGTACCCAGCAATAGGAGTTATTCTCAAACATCTGAAGCTATTACTAACGATGTCATTGAAATCGATGGCTCTAGTACAGTATTTCCCATTACTGAAGCAGTTCAAAAAGAATTCACTCAGTCAAGACCAGATTTATCAGTTTCTGCTGCTTTTTCTGGTACTGGTGGAGGTTTTGAAAAATTTTGTGCTGGAGAAACAGATATTAATGGCGCTTCTCGACCTATTTCTAACGATGAATTGGAAGCTTGCGATAATGCAGAGGTAAGGTTTATTGAACTTCCCATCGCTTTTGATGCCATAACCGTTGCTGTCAATCCCAATAACGATCAAGTAACTGAGATTACAGTAGAAGAACTACAAAAAATCTGGTCAAGTTCAGCCCAAGGGCAGATAAATAATTGGCAAGAGGTAAATAGTAGTTGGAGTGATCAGCCTTTAAACTTGTATGGTCCTGGTTCTGATTCTGGGACTTATGACTATTTTGCTGAAGTAATTACAGGAGAAAGCAATACTCGTAGTGATTACACTGCTAGTGAAGATGATGATATTTTGGTAGAAAAAATTAGCCAAGACCCAAATGCTTTAGGTTATTTTGGTCTTTCTTACTATCTCAGGAATCCAGATAAAATTAAAGCACTAACAGTTAATGGTGTTTCACCATCAGCAGACACAGTTAAAGATGCTACTTATCAACCTTTGTCTCGTCCTTTATTTATTTACGTAAATGTGCAGTCAGCTCAGAATAACCCTGAACTGCGTGAATTTGTTGATTTTTACCTGAATAATGCCCCTAGAATCGTAGAAGAAGTAGGTTATGTGCCTTTACCAGAGGAAGCCTACCAAGTTGGTTTAGTACATTTTTATAACGGGAAAATAGGCACAGCATACAACGGAGTTCCCGAACCCAACTTGACTATCAGAGAAGTTTTGTTAAGAGAACAGAGATTTTAATAAAAAAATCGCCATCTTAGTTAAGCTGAGAATGGCGATTTTCATAAACTAGAATCAACGATAATTAGTGAATTGGAGTTCAATCGGGAAATCTTCCTGTTTAATTATTTGAATAGCATCTTGTAAATCATCTTTAGATTTAGCCGAAACTCTGACCGTATCGCCTTGGATGGAAGCTTGAACTTTCTTGAGATTATCACGAATAATCTTAGTTATTTTTTTTGCTAATTCCTGGTTGATTCCTTTTTTTAGTGTTATTTCTTGACGAATACGATTACCGCTCGCTGTTTGGGGAACCCCATATTCAAAGATTTTTTGAGAAAGTTTGCGTTTAGCCGCTTTTGTCCTCAAGACATCTTGAACTGATTGCAATGTGAAGTCGCTGTTGGTGAGAATTATAATGCGGTCTTCTCCTAATTCAACCGTTGTGTTGGTATCTTTGAGATCGTATCTAGTTTTAATCTCTCTAGTAGTTTGATCCACAGCATTAACTAATTCTTGACGATCAAAATCACTAACAATATCAAACGAAGAAGTTGAAGCCATAATAAAAAAAATTTTAACTTAAATTAATCAAGGTAAAAACGGGTGACTAATTTGCGTTGCTCTTCTGCCTCTTCACAAGTTTGCAGCAAAATTTTACTGTCATGAAAAGCAAAGCAGATTAGTTGTTCACACCGGGAAACAATTTCTCGATTACACAAAGCACTAGCTTCTCCTAAGGGAAGGTGATCATTTTCGGCATTTTCTACCAAATGCAGTACTTGATTTAGTTGCTTTCGAGACTCTTTAGGTTGTTTTGCTAAACTTTGAGGAAGAATGACCGTAAGCATTTCTGGATCTGCTCGCATTGCTCCTCTAATCGCCGCGGAATTGGTGCCCGTTGCACCAGATGTAATTAGGCGATTGCCTGATAACACTAAAGCATAACTCATCATTTCAATTAAGTTTTGATGAGTTATTGGTACATGGCGAGAACCAAGCAAAGCAATACGCTTAGAACTGGTTTGCTGGATAGCTGCTAGTTCTTGCGCTAATGTATCTAATTTATCTATCTCTACTGATTGACTCAAAGACTTTTCCAAATAGTCATGGTGAACCTAATATAATCTAGCAAATTTCACTGATTCTGGTCAATAGCTTTTAAAAAAAAACACCGAGAACTGTGAAAGTGTATATTTTTGTTAAGAAATCTTTGAAGTTAAAGAGTTGTTTGTGTTAAGATAAAATGCCTGTAGGGACGTATAGCTCAGTTGGTTAGAGCGCTACGTTGACATCGTAGAGGTCACTGGTTCGAATCCAGTTACGTCCATAAAAAAATAAGCAAAAGGCGATCGCCTATATTTTGACCAAATTGAACTAAAGTAATGAGATCTAGATTGCTATAATGTATCCAGTAACTTGAACAAATGTTACTTCCCTCCTGGGTTTTAAACAGAAAAATAGATGAAAATAAATATATGAAATTGTACAAGTTAGCTGGTTTATGTTCCTGCTTATCTTCCCTAGTTATTAGTATTTCCCAAGCTTACGGTGCCACTTTCACCCCTGCCAATTTTCCCTGGGAAGAATTTTCTGAAGAATTGCCCGTAAACCAAGAACTAATAAACGAAGAAACCAATCAACAAGCAGACATTCTATTTTTCCAAGAATTAACACTTTTATTAGACCAAGAACTACTATTAGCTTTAACAATTACCTCTCAATTAGATTCCCTAAAGACAGAATCTAAATTAGCAGTGGAGGGGCAAAACATAGATACAGAAATCTTAGCGGCAGATCTCACTCAGGAAATAGGCATAATTGATAATGAGGTTAATGTCTGGCAAGAAGTATTTCAGTCTTTAAGAGAATTACGATTTGAAGGGATCAATGCCGATTCTCTAACCG
The DNA here is from genome assembly GCF_057440575.1 of Johannesbaptistia floridana. Lineage (NCBI taxonomy): Bacteria > Bacillati > Cyanobacteriota > Cyanophyceae > Chroococcales > Cyanothrichaceae > Johannesbaptistia > Johannesbaptistia floridana. The sequence continues at coordinate 1,890 of NZ_JALKVM010000388.1, read as the reverse complement.
ACAGTGGAGTAAGAGTTGTTAACCGCAGTAATCTAGATGAAGCTTATGTGGGAATCTATGGATTTACAGGCAGACCAGTAAGGAGAGGATTAAACTATGGTTATGGGTATAATTTCTATTTGATTAACCCCACTTTGGGCGGTTATGGACAAAGAATTTATGACCCTGCTACCGGAAGACTAATCGATGCTCAAGGACTTGCTTACAATAGCGTAGGTAACCCTGACTCTGTAGATAATTTTGGCAATTTAGATTTTGCTGTAAATTTAGCTCAAATACCAGAAACAGAGCTGCCAACAGCACTATATACGGCCTATCGAGACGATATTAAAAAAATGTATCAATTAGAACCATTTGGAGGGTTAGAAATTAGCGTTGATTTACCAACTATACCCAAAGAAACATTACCGATGATGACCAAAATTAGATGAATAATGTTATCTTAATTTAACTACTAGATAATTATCTTGTCAACATTCCACCACTATAATCGGAGTACCGATTATAGTGGGGGCTTGCAAAAGCCTATAGTTGACCAGTCTTAGTTCTAATCAAACTACGTTTAGAAAGCGATCACACCTACAAATACCTCGCCAGTTTGTAGCTCTATTGTAAACCTATTCACAAATCAGATGGATACAACTATGCAACATAAATTATGTCCCTCATTTCCTCTCATCGCTAACCTGATGAGAGGTTTAGCGAGAGTCTCCATGAGGGCGGAAAGATGAATAAAACTAGCAAATATAAAAATATGGGTAATCTCCTTTTAGCCTGCCTATGTTTGTTTAGTATAACCAGTATACTACCAGGAGCCGCTCAAGAAAATACTACAGAAGCACCTGAAACAGAAGCAGTAACCGAAGTAACTGAAACCGAAGATATCACAGACCCAGATACTGTTACCCCCATCACTCCTGCTGATAGTATTTTAAGCTTACAAGGGGGAAAAAGGTTGATGGATGAGGCAAGCGCTGCTATTAATGATGAAAACTATGAACTAGCAGTAACTAAATTACAACAAGCCCGTCAGGTTTTTAATCAACTGACTAATTTCTATCTACAACTCAATAACAGTTTTGCAGGAATTGATAACAATATCGCCGATGCTCAAAAAGCTAACGCTGCTCAAACCGGACAAATGAGGGATGAAGCCACTTATCAGTTAGCATTAGTACATCGTGCTCAAAATCAACCAGAACTAGCAGTACCTTTATTGATTCAAGTAATTCGCTCTCAAAATCCTACCAGTGAATTAGGAAAAAAATCTTATCAACAACTTTATGAAGTTGGTTTTGTAGATGCACCTTTTTCCACCTCAAGTCAATAATAAATAATAATAGTTCAAACAATAGTTTAAGGTCATTAGAAATTTAGGAAATTATTATGATTAGTCTCGAAAAAGTAAAAACAATGATTAAAAGTCAATTACCTGATGCTGAAGTAATTGTTAGAGATTTCAAGGGAGGCGGCGACCATCTCGAAGCAATTGTTGTCTCTAGCAGTTTTGAAGGGAAAAATCGCGTTAAACAGCATCAACTAGTTTACTCTGCTTTGAGTGAAGCAATATCTTCTGAAGATATCCATGCTTTGGCTTTGAAAACTTATACCCCTGAAGCTTGGCAACAAGTTAGTCGGCAAATTTAATTAGCAAGGCCATATTTCTTACCTTGAAAAGGTGAAATCCCACCTACAGACTACAACGGAAGGGGCGAAGCCTAATGTGCTTCCCTCGACCTAATCAATCTCCTCTCTGGCATGGAGTCATCCCAGAAAATAGAGGCTAGGGTAACCTCAGATCTTGCATCTTTACCCAAAGTTACTTGTGGTGGTTAAGTAATGAGTAATGAGTAATGAGTAATGAGTTAAAGAATTAATGCTCAACGCTTA
>NZ_JALKVM010000387.1:0-6031 GCF_057440575.1 Johannesbaptistia floridana | reverse complement strand
AATACAATAAGTAATTTGTTGGGTTTCGTCACCTCAACCCAACCTACATGGTGCGCTCCCGAAGAAATCTCGCCAATGGAGCGATCGCTACCCCAATGTCCCCCGTATTATACCATTTTGTTGTAGGGGCGCTCTTGCTTTGCGCCCCTTTCCTTGTCTTGTCAACCCAACACCAACACAATGGGAGATAATAAGTAATTTGTTGGGTGGAGTAACCTCAACCCAACCTACAAAATCTACGTCATTTGTTAGCTACTAAGGTATTAACTCAGATCTTGCATCTTTACCCAAAGTTATTTGTGGTGGTTAAGTTTTGAAGTTTTGAAGTTTTGAAGTAATGAGTTAAAGAATTAATGCTCAAAGCTTAAAAATTGGTTGACCTCATATCTTCCACCAGAACTTATGTACTAATTTTTTAGGAAAAATGTTCTTTATGGTTAATTCTCTATAATCTTTGTCTCCTAGAGGTTTAACATCAATTCTCTTACTCATTACTCCTTACTCCTTACTCATTACTCAACCCCAACCAGTAGCTTTTGCTAAAGGTGGAAGATCTGATTTGACCGAGTGTAAGATCTTAGGCGAAAGAGAAATGAACTTTTTCTGAGGTTAATTTAGTACATAAGTTCTGGTGCTTTGATATGAGTTAATAGCCATTTTCCAGCATTCAATTAAATTAATCATCTTAGATTTTGCTTTTTTTTCTAAGATAATCCAGTTAGAATGGCGATCGCTACTATTGGGCTACTTGATACGATAATCAGGGAAATAAAACCTTAAAGATTATTTGTTCTTTGAGTGTTAATTGATAGTGCCAAGCCAGTTAATTAAGTCTGATGTCGTTTGAAAATCAAGTAAGGCTTCTCCTAAGTTTTCTAGTTGTTCTACAGATAAACTACGAATTTGGCCATTTAATTCCCCGGAAACTTGCCCGATTCTTCTATTTAAGAGTTTAATAACTAGATTAGCTTCTCCCTCCTGTCTTCCCTGTTGTCTTCCCTGTTGTCTTCCCCTGGCTTCAGCTTCTGCTTGTATCTCTTGATAAATTACTGACTCTTTCATAATTTCTTGTCTCAATACTCTGTTAATCACTATTTTATCTAAAACTAGACCTGCTAAAATCGAAGTACTCGCTGTTAGGTCACTCTTTCTGGTTTTGTCTGATACTGCTTCGATTTTACGCGCTACTTCCTGCAAGATATTTTCTCGGTTTTCTGTTTGAGATAGTACTGCAAATGGTAATAAACCTGATGATTCTAACAATTGTTCGGCGGGTACTTCCCATAAACGAATCACATTAAATCTATGCTGGGTTTCACTTAAAGCGAAGGTAGTTTGATAAACTAAACTTGAGCTGGTTTTTTTTAAGTAAATGACTACCTGATAAACCTGTTTATCAGGATAAAGGCGATGTAATCTTAGACGATAATCAGCCATTCTAAAAGGTATATCTCGGTCTGGAACTGTCTGAAATTCAATATGGAGTATGATATTTTCTGACTGTAAAAAAATCAGACTATCAGCTCGAATGGGTTCCACTTGTAACTCGGTAGGTTCGAGCATGGTTAACTCAAGATTTTCACCCAACAACCATTGGGCTAAATCTGATGAGAATGTTTCAGCGAGGAATTTACATATGTTATCGTACATTTATTTGATCAAGATACGAGATTTGAGTTAAGATAGAAGATCCTTGCTTACTCAGGGAGAAAGCCATTAACGTCCAAAAGGAGATTATTAAATAATGACTCAAGCTTATGAAATGATGTATATTTTACGTCCTAATCTTTTAGAAGAAGAAATCGCTTCTCTTGTTAGTAATTATAGCACCATGCTTACTGACAATGGAGCTACTAATCTTCAAGTAAGATTTTGGGGTAAACGTCGTCTAGCCTATCCTATTCAAAAATATCAAGAAGGTATCTATATACTAGTAAACTACGAAGGAGATGGGCAACAAATAGGAATTTTAGAAAGAGCTATGCGCTTAAATGAAGATATAATTCGCTATTTAACTCTTAAAATCAAAGAAAGTCCAGAACTTCGCGATGATGAGTTAGCAGATTTTAGTAAACAGCTATCGAGAATGCCTAAAACAGTCGAATCTTCCCCTCAACTAGCATCAGAAGCCCCTACACAGAGCGAAACCCCAGAAGATGAACAACCCTCTCAAGTAGCCCCTGAAGCTTCTACACAGAGCGAAACCTCAGAAGATGAACAACCCTCTCAAGTAGCCCCTGAAGCAACGGAAACAACCAGCGAATCTACTAGTGAATCACCAGAGGATGAACAACCCTCTCAAGTAGCCCCTGAAGAAGTTACTCAATAAAATTCTTCTCGGCTTTGAAGAGTTCCTTAAATTATTCGATTAATTAATTTATCTGGGTGCGTTACGCGCATGGAGCGAAGTTCGCACCCTACGGTATATTGAGATTAAGAGATTTTTTCCTCAGGGAAAATTTTCTCAAATTCTTCGATTAATTCATCCATCTCCTCTAAGGCTTGATTGACATCAATGCGCAAAGTTCCAATTGATGGCTGTTCTAATAAATTAATTAGTGATTCTCTCTGACTAGTTATTTCTCGGAATCGGGTAACAAGAGTAGACTTATCCATGATTTTTTTAGTTAAAATGAACTCTAAGCTCTAGAATAAACAATATTAAACTTTTTTAACAAGGTCTAAATGTTTGGTAAAGTATCTCTAGGTTCGATAGGTTTAGTAGTGGGTTCTACACTAACAGTAATTGGTTTTATTGCTTATGCCTCAGGTAATGCTACTCTTAATCTCGCAGGTTTATTTTATGGAGTCCCTGTATTACTTGGAGGATTAGCCCTGAAGGTTTCTGAATTGAAACCAGTTATCCCCAGTCAAACTCCTTCTCCAGAAATAGTTGAGTTACGGGAAAAACAAGCAACTCCCACTCAAATACAAATACGTAAAGATGTAACTCGATATCGTTATGGGCAAGAAGCTCATTTAGATATATCATTAGAAAAATTGGGTTTGAGTCCCAGTGATCCAGAAAGACCAATTTTGTTTGATTTACAAGAAAAAGCGATCGCATCTAATTATGCTTTAGTGTTATTATTCGATTCTCCTCTCATCGGTTTAGAAACTTGGCAAGAAAAACAAAGCAAAATTGAAAAATTTTTTGGTCCTGATATTAGAGTAGAAATTAATCAACCAGAAGCAGAGATAATTGAGGTTAGTTTAATTTCAACTATTGAAAATTCAACTGAGAATTCAACAAATTAACTTAATTACTTTTGTTCTTGTTTTTACTACGATTTTTAGGCAAAATAAAGGGAAGGCGTGGTAACTTACCGCGCCAAAGATTAAAAAGCATCACCGAGCAAGTAACGAAATAGGCAGAAGTTAAGATACTATTAGTGTAGAGTAGACGGAAATTAGAAATTTCTCCTCCTGAGTAATTAGCACCAAATAGGAGTAAACAGTAAGCAGTAATCCAGGCGATCGCCAAATTAATCGCTACACGGCTGACTTGCTTTTCTTCTGAGGTGCTTTGGGAGCGAGATAGAGTCCAGAAAGCGGGAATAACGCCTAATATGGGAATCAAATAGATAAATAACTTGACTCTATCGAGTTGAGCTTCATAATCTTCGTCTATTTTTTTCAACGTCAACTATCCTCCTCCCCTATTCATAAAACCGTAAAAAATCACCAACTATCATAAGTATAACTTTTTTAACTTGAGTACAAATTAAAAGATAATCATGAGTTTTTTCTCCAAACTAAATAGTGCGATCTCCCTCAATCAAAGCCTATTAGTAGTCGGCTTAGATCCTAATCCCGAGATGATGCCAGAAAAGTATATATCTGGTAACAAAATCAATAAAAATCAGTATAAAGACTGGTTAACAGAAATAATCAATCAAACCGCCACTTCAGTTTGTGCCTATAAACCCACATTAGGATTTTATCAAGCTTTAGGGGCAAAAGGAATAGAACTATTGGTAGAGATTTTACAAATTATCCCTGCACAAATACCAGTAATTCTTGACGCCAAACACGGAGATCTAAATAGTGGTAGTTTGTTTGCCGAGTATATATTTGAAGAACTAGAAGTAGATGCCATTACCCTAAGTCCGTACCCTGGACAAGACTTAGCCATTCCCTTTTTACTATATCCTGATAAGGGTATATTTATTCTTTGTTCAACCTCTAATCCCAGTGCTGTACCTCTACAAGAATATAATAGTCAAAAGAAATTGCCTTTTTACCTCAAGTTAGTCAGAGAAGTTAAAAATTGGGCATCACCAGAACAATTATTTTTAGAAGTTGGTACAGTAGAAACAGAGATACTTAAAAATATTAGAACCGAAGCGCCAGAAAGAACCATACTTTTGCGGAGTTTTTGGTCAACTATTCCCCGCATTTCAGATTCACAACTTAGGGATAAAAGCCTTTTATCCTTAGAATCAGAGCAATTAGCAAGCTTACTCAAATCCGGTTTAAATGAACACGGAGAAGGTTTAATTCTTCCCATACCCCAAGATTGGTTAAAAGCAGAAAATCTCCCAGAGAAACTAAACCAATTAAATCAACAAGTTCAAAAGATTAGAACCGAAATAACTAAACAAAATGATACTTGTCAATTGTGGGTATCGAATGTGTGTATTTTAGACAAACATCCCCATCAGGATCTAATTCTACAACTTTACGATTTAGGCTGTATACTCTTTGGAGAATATGTACAAGCTTCAGGAGCTGTTTTTCCCTATTATGTGGATTTAAGAAAAATTATATCTGAGCCACAGATATTCCATCAAATCTTACAAGCCTATGCAGAGATTGTGAAAAAGCTAGATTTTGAGCGGATTGCTGGAATACCCTACGGCGCCTTACCCACTGCTACTGGTTTATCTTTAATGCTGCATCATCCCCTTATTTTCCCCCGAAAAGAGGTCAAAGCCCATGGTACTCGTCGCCTAGTAGAAGGACATTATCAACCAGGAGAAAAAGTAGTAGTTATTGATGATATTCTCATTTCTGGTAAAAGTGTTATGGAAGGAGCAGAAAAACTCAAAAGTTGTGGTTTAGAGATAGAAGATATTGTGGTCTTTATCAATCACGAACAGGGGGTAATTGAGAGACTAAAACAAGCAGGATATCAAGCCCACTCCGTCTTATCAATTAGTGAAATTACAGAAACCCTCTACTCGGCTGGGAAAATTAATCAAGAACAATATCAATGTTTCCATTGAACCTAACCAATACTGCTCGGTTAGTGTTGAAAATTCCTCTGTGAGGAAAATTAAGAATGAAGAATGAAGAATTAAGAATTCAGAATTCTTAATTCTGAATTATAGCAGTGACCGCAGTGGTGTTAACAACATTTATTACTAACTTTTCCCCCCAACCTCACAAGGGTAGGTTTTTTACCAAGAGCTTGTAGTGAGGTTGAGACAAAGAAGACAAGGAAGGAAAGTAGACAAGGAAGTATAGCAAGCTCGCAAATAGATGTTTACAGTTATCATGAAAAGCCCCCCTTTGTTAAGGGGGGTTGGGGGGATCTGTAAATATAAATATTGTTAACACTACAACGCTCATTGCTATATCTGTATTTTAGGTGTACATTAGTATGAAAACACGCTGTTTTAATTGTATTATCTCCCTTGTCTCCTTGTCTTCGTTCCTCCCGGAGTCCCGTCCTCACCGAAATGTTAAAAACCTACCCTTATCAGATCCCCCCTTCCCCCCTTACTAAGGGGGGCTTTTCATCATTTTTGTCAACATCTATTGGCGAGCTTGCTATAACTACTTAACATCATCTATACTCAGACCTTGCATCTTTACCTAAAGTTACTGGTTGTGGTTGAGTAATGAGTTTTGAAGTAATGAGTAATGAGTTTTGAAGTAATGAGTAATGAGTTTTGAAGTAATGAGTAATGAGTTAAAGAATTAATGCGATCGCGTTTAAAAATTGATTCTCGTCTGTTGGCCTATTTAGTACTTTTGTATTTGCGTGCTTTGGTCTAAGTTAAAAATTGTTTCTCGTCTGTTGGCC
>NZ_JALKVM010000386.1:0-1061 GCF_057440575.1 Johannesbaptistia floridana | reverse complement strand
GGCCGTTGGGCGCACTCCATTTTGGGAATAAGCAACTGATAAACAAATGATTAGAGATTAAGCCTGCCTTTGAAAATCGGGAAGAATTGGTTTTTGGAACCCGAGTTTTGTTGGTTACGGTCAATTGAATGTATAGCCCAATTAGGCAGACAAAAAATGAGAATAGAGTTGTTTTATCGGGTAATCCGTTGTCCCGAATAATTGAGATCCTTGACAATATCCGCTCCCTATCGTCGAGAGTGGAAACCGATTTTTCAGAAAAAGTTTACGTAAATTATCTTAAAATTAAATTAAGTATTAGTGAATCCGTGAAATAGCGTAAATCTAAGAAGATATCAAATATGAAACTACTTTTCATAAAGTTTATGGAGAATTCAAGATGAATATGGAGAAAAATCATAGGAGTAAAAATATAGAGGATTTAACCAGTATTTTACATTATTGTCTGTTTATTCCGACTTACATGTATTTTACATATAGAGCTTCTTTTGTTATTATTTCATTGTTCGAATCAATTGATTTTAATTTAAATAGATTAATCGTTTTTGTTGTGTCTCTTTATTTCCCTATAGTCCTATGTATTTATTTATACTGGGGATTCCTTTACAAAACAAAGATTCAGCATAAAACAATTCAATCAATGTTTATGTGGTTTTTGGGGCTTATTCTCATCCCCGTGATTGTTTTTATTTTGCTAATTATTAATCTGTGAAAACTTCAGAAATTAGTTCAAGAATTAATTGCAGGATTTGTTAAATAAGTTGAGTTATGAAAACTTTTTTGAGAAATCTGAAAAGTCTAAAAATCAGCTATTTAAGGTACTCAGAATTATTGAACCGGTCGCTTTTAAAGGTCTTACGAAGAAAAAAATGGAAGCGCCCAACAATGGCTACATGCCATACCGGTAAAAATCTTCGAGAGGAAAATAGAGATGGAAAACCCGCGCAGGCAGCAAAAGCCAGGCTGCGCCAGTTTCGCCTTTTGCTGCCTGCGCTAGCATTTGTGAATTTAAACGAAAATGGTAAATTTAGAGTCCGGCACGTCACGTAGCCGGGCCGTTG